>JAFAHI010000354.1 GCA_019237325.1 Verrucomicrobiota bacterium
TTATGCCCTCGGCGCGCCGAGTTTTTCGCCCTACCGATCCTCCACGTAAATCGCGACCGTTGTTGGCTTTACTGATTACCGACTACTGATTACTGTCCAATCACCAATCACCTTTCACTTTTCACCGTTCCCCCTCCATCATGCTCAGCCAGCGGCTATTGATTATGAAGATCATCGCGCATTCGGTGCTCATCGTGTCATGTGAGTTGATTCTGATTCCGTTCGCCATGGTGGTGCTGGCGTCGTTTCGGAAGGGTAACTTTCCGCCGAGCACGCTTTGGCTAAACCTGGATCAATGGACGTTGGACCACTGGAAATATGTTTTGGGGATCCCCTATCGCGAAGTTTTAAATGCGGCCACGGGCGAAACCAAGATGGTCAGCCCGACAGTAGCTCCCCTGCATTGGTTCCTGAACTCCCTGGTGGTTTCGTCGATCGCATCTTTCGGGATCATTCTGCTGTCCGGGACCGCAGCTTACGCTTTCGCCAGACTAAAATTCCGGTTCCGCAACCAGATTCTGACCGGGTTATTGGTTCTGCAGATGTTTCCGCAAATACTGACCCTGACGGCGTATTATCGGATCCTGAATTACGTTGGGGAGCGAATCCCCTGGCTCGGGCTCAATACCTTTGCCGGATTGATCGTCATTTATCTAAGCGGCATCTCGATCAATATCTGGATGATCAAAGGCTATTTCGACACGATATCGCCTTCGATGGAAGATTCCGCGCGGATCGACGGCGCGTCCCGATTTCAGGCCTTCACTAAAATTTTGCTGCCGATGAGCGCCCCCATTTTTGCCGTGGTCTTCATTTTGTCGTTTATTAGTATGATTTCGGAATACCCTACTGCATCAGTCGTGCTTCAAGAGAGCGCGAACCGGACCCTAGCCGTCGGTGCGTATTCCCTTCTGGATGAGCATGAAAAACTTTGGGGTCATTTTTCTGCACTTGCAGTCTTGAGTGGCGTACCGATCACAATAATGTTTTTATTATGTCAACGATTCATCATTGGAGGATTAACCTCCGGTGGTGCTAAAGAATAACTCAAACCCCGGAACAGACATGAACGATGGAGCCGTACACATCACAGACCTGATAAAAACCTATACCGACGATCGTGGTCGGCCGACCTTTACGGCGGTAAAGAAGATCAATCTCGAAATCAACAATGGCGAATTCATGGTTCTGGTGGGGCCTTCCGGCTGCGTCAAGACGACGACCTTACGCATGGTTGCCGGGCTGGAAAAAATCACCAGCGGGACCATCTCCATTGGTGACCGGGTTGTGAACGATCTGGAACCAAAGGATCGCGGGATCGCAATGGTGTTCCAGAACTACGCGCTGTACCCGCACATGTCGATTTTCAACAACATGGCGTTCGGGCTACAGCTGGCGAAGAAGAAAAAAGACTTTATTCAGGAGACCGTCTCCAGAACTTCGAAGGCCCTGGGGCTAGATCACATGCTGGAGCGCAAACCGCAGGCGCTCTCGGGGGGTCAACGCCAGCGAGTGGCCCTCGGTCGAGCGATAGTGCGAAATCCGCAAGTGTTCCTCTTCGACGAACCGTTATCGAACCTCGATGCGAAGATGCGAGTGCAGATGCGGTCGGAGATTTCGCGACTGCATGGACAGTTGGGCAACACCATGATCTATGTCACCCACGACCAGGTCGAGGCCATGACCATGGGTGATCGGATTTGCGTCATGAAGGATGGGGCGATCATGCAGGTAGCCGACCCGTTAACACTCTATCGGCAACCCGAGAACCTGTTTGTGGCCGGGTTCATTGGCAGCCCGCCCATGAACTTGCTGAAGGGTAAAATTGAGAAGGGAGATGGCGGCTTGATCTTCAAAGAAGCAGCCGATGAAAACGTGGTTACCATTCCGTTAAAAGGATCGATAGAAGCGGTAGCGTCCAAGGTCGTGGGTAAACCGATCGTCTTTGGGGTCCGCCCGGAACATCTCACTGAGGAATCTAAGAATGGTTCTACCGCCCCCGTCTCTTCTACAATCGATATCGCGGAACCGATGGGTTCCGAATCACTTGTTTATATGAGGGCCGGCACCGGTAACCTCATTGCCCGCATCCATGGGGAAGCCTTGTATCACATGGGCCAGCCTATCACCGTTTACGTAAATCTGGATAAAGTGGCACTGTTCGATGCCGAGACCGAGAATGTGATCCGTTAACCGATCTATTTATGCGCCAAATCCTCGAGACTGAGCAGTACGTACAAGTGCCGCCCATGATGTTATCCGATCCCTTCTATCGGATCACTTACTTGATCAAAGAGGAAATCCGGAAGTACAAATGGATCGAAGGGGAAAAGGGTCGGAAACTAACCTGGGAAGAGGCCCGGAAGGAATGGATGGATAAACACCGATCGAAATATGAGGAGTTCCTGCTCGATACGATGACATTCCCGGAAGCGGAGCAGAAGTGAGACTGAGAAGTGATTGGTGAGAGGTGAGAAGCGGTTCGGCAACGCCGAACGGACTCACAAACCGGTCACGAGCGCCCAAAACGGAGAGATTTACAATCGCGCCGAGCCGTGGTCCACGCCGGGCCACGGCTCGGCACGTATTAGGATATTGCAGCTTTAGGAGATGTGGGAGCGTGCCGACCCTGTGACCCTCTTCGGTCTTTCGGGCCTGTCCGACGTAGCTATGGTTCTCGGTTTTTACCGTGCATTGGTTTCGAGCGAAGTCGGAAATCTCTCCCACCCAACCACAATGCGGCAGAGCTTTCCCCTTGCTCATGGCGCGTCTCTGACCAATCAATCACCAATCACCCCGAAAAAAGGCCGAGAACGCAGGCAACGACAAATTACCTCTGACTTCTCACCGCTCACCTCTCACTTCTCACATTTCAAACGTGCCTGATCCCTTGTACAATTGGCTAACGTCCCGCGGCGCCGGGGTTCTTCTCCATCCCACTTCTTTACCCGGAGATACCGGGATCGGCGCACTTGGTCATTGGGCTCGTCGCTTTGTCGATTTTCTGGCCGATGTGGGAATGAAATACTGGCAGGTTTGTCCGCTGGGCCCCACTGGTTACGGAGACTCGCCTTATCAATGTTTTTCGGCGTTTGCAGGCAATCCTTACCTAATTGATCTCGATGATCTTAAGAACGAGGGGCTGCTCGCGGAACCCGATCTCGAGCCGTTAAGGGCTTTACCAACCGGTTACGTCGATTTCGGCGCCCAATGGGAGGTGCGTTGGACTATTCTCCAAAAAGCGTTCGCCAAGTTTCTGGAAATAGCCAAAGGGCAAACGCAGGATGCCTTTCGTCAGTTTCAGGAAATCAATGCCGATTGGCTGGAATCTTACGCGCTGTTCATGGCGGTTAAGGGTCAATTTGGTCATCGATCCTGGTTGGAATGGCCAAGACCTTACCGAAAGTATCGGACACTGATAAAGCGCGCGGATATGACCGAAGCAGGTTTGGCGCACGCTTTTTATCAATTCAAATTCTTCCAGCAGTGGGCTGCGTTGAAGTCGTATGCCAATCAACGCGGTATCTCCATCTTTGGCGATATTCCGATTTTCGTCGCGATGGATAGCGCGGATGTTTGGAGACATCCTTCCTTGTTTCAAATGGACACGGAACTGCGTCCGACTGGGGTCGCAGGAGTTCCACCCGATTATTTCGCCGCCGACGGCCAACTCTGGGGTAACCCGCTTTATGCCTGGAAGCGCCACGAAATGGACGACTATGCCTGGTGGTGTGCCCGGTTACGGAAATCGTTTGAACTTTACGATGTTATCCGGATCGACCATTTCCGCGGGTTCGACGAGTATTGCCGGATTCCCCCGGATGCGGAAAATGCTCGCGAATACACTTGGGAGCCCGGGCCTGGTCGTAAGCTCTTCGAGGCCGTCCGGCGCCGATTCCCAAATGCCAAACTCGTGGCTGAAGATTTGGGGATCATAACCGATTCTGTCCGCGGCTTGATGCAAGAGGTCGGTTTACCGGGAATGAAAGTGCTGCAATTCGCTTTCGAAGGGGCCACCGAATATTTGCCGCACAGCACGATTCCTTACTCAGTTCTTTACCCTGGAACCCATGACAACGATACCAGTTGGGGCTGGTTCAGAAGCCAACCCGACCACGTAAAAACGTTCCTCAGCGAGTACCTCAGCACCGATGCTAAAGATGTTCCTTGGGAGCTGATTCGTGCCGGGTACGCGTCGACATCGCGAATTTTCATCGCCCCACTACAAGATTTTCTCGGCCTAGGAAGTGAGGGCCGTATGAACACGCCCGGTCAAGCCGTCGGCAATTGGCGATGGCGTTTCACACCCGAGCAATTGGATCGGGTTTGGGCGGAACGGGGAGATCAGCTCCGGATGTTTGCGAGGCTGTACCAGAGGTGAGTTCACCGTTCGCAGTTCTCGGTTCGCCGTTGGCGGTTGTTTTGACCCAAACCGGGGAGCCGCATTCCCCGTGCCCTTAGGCGGGACGATCCTCTGTACCGGGAACGTCCTTCGTCCGAATCACGTCGTTTGCCGCGGCTCCCTGGAACGTGTGGCAGCCCCCGGACGTTCAACCCGTCGCGTGGCACGGTTTTCGGGCGTCGCGGCTGTGGCGCACGAAATTCCTTGCTCCAAGTTTTAGGTCCAAGGATAGGCTCACGACAAGCACGCCCAATGCAACGCCCCTCCGTACGGCTAACGACAAACGGCCAACCGCGAACGGTGAACTGAGAACGGCGAACCCCCAACCCACTACCCCGGCAACGGATACTTCGAGGTTAGCGCCCTTACTTGTTGGCGTACTTTTTCCAGGGCCGTGGCCTCGCCTTTAGAATTGAGCGCTTCGTCGATGAGGTCGGCGATTTCCATCATCTCCTCTTCCTTCATTCCACGCGTGGTGACAGCCGGCGTCCCGACCCGGATACCTCCGCCTTTCACAACCGATTCGGTGTCAAACGGAATAGAATTCTTGTTCACGGTTATGCCGGCCAGATCCAATGTCTCTTGCGCTTGGCGACCGTTTAAACCTTTGGGCCGCAGATCAACCAGCATCAAGTGATTGTCGGTTCCACCTGACACCAAACGGTAGCCCTTCATGTGCAGGCTGGCAGCCAATGCCTTGGCATTATTCGTAATCTGAACTTGGTATTCTTTGAATCCTGGCTGTAACGCTTCATGAAAACAGACCGCCTTCGCTGCAATCACATGCATGAGCGGACCACCTTGAACTCCCGGGAACATCACGCTGTCGATGGCCTTGGCATGATCCGGTTTGCACATGATAATGCCACCGCGCGGACCGCGTAAGCTCTTATGCGTGGTGGTGGTAACAAAGTCCGCTATACCGACTGGTGTCGGATGCACGCCAGCTGCCACCAGGCCTGCGATGTGGGCGATATCCACAAATAGGTAGGCGCCAACCGAATCCGCGATCTCTCGCATCCTCTGGAAATCGATGACTCGCGGATAGGCGGACGCGCCAGCAGTGATCATCCTCGGCTTATGCTCTTCCGCCTGCCGCGCCAGATTGTCGTAATCGATACGCTCGGTCTCGCGGTCTACTCCATAATGAACCACCGAATAGAAACGCCCGGAAAAATTCGCTTTGTTACCGTGGGTCAGATGCCCCCCATGCGACAGGTCCATCGTCAAGATGCGGTCCCCAGGATTTAGCACGCTGAAATAGACCGCCATATTCGCCTGGCTTCCGCTATGGGCCTGAACGTTGACATGCTCGGCTCCAAACAGCTGTTTGGCCCGGGCAATAGCCAGTAGCTCAGCCGCATCCACATTTTCGCAACCGCCATACCACCGTTTTCCCGGATACCCTTCTGCGTATTTGTTGGTCAGGACAGATCCCTGAGCTTCCATAACCGCTCGACTCGTAAAGTTCTCCGAAGCGATCAGCTCGATATTTTCAAACTGCCGGATGCGTTCCGCCTCGATGGCGTGAAAAATCTCGGGATCGACTTCTTCTAAGGAACGGTTATGCGGGTTTCGATTCATAATGGAAAACGCTGCGGAGCGGTCTTGGTCGATAAACTGTATGAGCCCGGGCAGACCGTTCCGAATTATGTCACGGGCTGCTCGATAAGCTTCCAAGCCCATGCCAATTGGGTCGGCAACATCCAGGGAGATCGCTCCCGGCTCAAACTCACGCAGCAGATAAACTTTCTCCGCCGCTCGCGGAAAAAGATAGATGATCGAGTCCAAATGGCTGCGCGTCATCGCGATGATCCAATCCGCCTCGTCGATCACTTTCTCACTGAGCGGCCGACTCCGATGTTGAGAGATATCGACGCCCAACTCCGCCAGGACTTCGACAGCGTGCGCGCTTGGCGGTTGGCCCGGATAAGTGCTCACACCTGCCGATAGGACTCGCAGATCCGGACGTTCTGCGATCATCCTTCCAAAAAGGCCTTCTGCCATCGGACTCCTGCAAACATTCCCGGTACAAACAAACAGTACGGTCTTTTGACGGTTCAAGGTCCGCCAAACTGCCATGGCAGGGGGAGGAGTTCAACCGGGAACGAGCCCGGAAGGTCGCAGGCACGACGCTGGAAGCAAGCCGATTTCTCTCAAAGTAGTCAGTAATCAGTGAGTAATCAGTGAGTCACTAATCAGTGAAGCCTGGTTAGCGATGCCTACCCTAGTCGCCCCCCGGATTACTGACCTACTGATTACTGATTACTTTAAAGATGGCTCTTCTCGCCCAGAATCGTCTTACCCCGTGCTTCTTACTAGCTCCTCCTGCTTGAACTCCTCCCACTCCTCCGATAGCATGCCGGGATTGAATGCGCCGACTGCTTACGACTACGTGCAAGGGCTATATCGCTTGCTTGCCATTCAAGCCGGATCATCTTCAGCGGCCGAATCAGCCGTGAAGGAAATTTTTATCCAAGCATTCGAGGATGCCGGTAAACAACTGGAACGACTGGACTTTGACGGGCTGTTTCGGACGGCCTTTCTTAACGGGGATTCGTACCCGAGAAAGGCTGAGCCTGAACTGAATGGTTGGGCGCGCAAACTTCATCAATTACCTGAGCCGGAGCGATTCTCTATCACGCTGTTTTGTCTCGAGATACTTCCGCCTGCGACTATCGCGGAGATCACCGGAACGACCATAGATACCCTCGCAGAGCGAGTCGCAAAGGCCCGCAAAGAGCTCAATTTCCAATTATCGTAGCCATGTCCGAACGGTTGCTTCCTTTGGTTAGGCCAATCTATGAAACTCAAGGGGAAATCGCGGACGCTAGAAGGGCCATTAGCGAGAGCCCCGATCTGCAGAGGCAATTAGACCATCAGATCCAATTTGACGATCAGATCGTGACGGCGCTGCAAACGATCGCGCTCACCGACCAGCAGATCGAGCGGCTCGAAAATTTGCTAGTGGAGAACCCGCCCCCGGAATCGGTTGAAGCCCCGCCAGTGCCGGACCCGGTCATCCCACCAGTCGAGGCGACGCCAGCACCGGGACCAATTCTTCTTCAGGTTCCCGCGGCCGTCGCACCTACGGTGGTCCCAGAAATTTTAACCCCTCCCGAGCGACCGCCAAGCGAGGCCAAGGAAGAGGCGAAGACAGAGCAAACGGCCACACCAGCCGATGCCAAAGAAGCGGGTGAGGAAGAAGAGGAAAAAGAAGAAGAACCGCCCCGGGCGCGGGCAGTCACGATTATGGCAGCCGTCGGCATCGGCATCATCGCCACGATCGCGTTGGTTGCTTATATGGTTTGGGACCAGATGGCGAACGGTTTCAGCGGACGCGACCAGGTAGCGGAGCTATTAGAAACCGCGAACACATTAAGCAGGGACGAGTTCGAGGCGGTCAATACCACTACCGCCAATCTGAAGGACTGGTTTTTCCTTAAAAGCGACATGCATTGGTTCGCAGTGCCAAAAGAATTCGCTGACACCCCGACACTCGGTTGTCGCCTGTCAAAGTTTAAAGGCGTCGATATCGGAGAGATCCTGGCGAAGGACGACAGGGAAGTCCTTATGTTCCTTTTCCATCCGGCCGATCTTGGCGTGAAGATTCGCAAAGGGAAATGGGCAATCGTGGATGGTGAGAACTGGGAGGCCGGAGTGACCGCCGTTGAAGACTGCTGTTTTATTGTCGCATTCAAAGGCAAGCACAGCGACATGCAGGAGTATCTGAATAAGAAAGTGAAGAAGTAGCAGCGCGCGGCGTTTGGACCGTTCCGCGTTAGCAGTCGTCGTTCTCGTACTCGTCGTCGTCCTCGAGTTTAAGCCACGTAGGTTCCTAGAAGGAACAACACGTTCAGACGCACGACGGATGGGATCCGCCTTCGCCAAGCCTCCGGCGCGACAGGCTCTACGGTGCTAATGGGACTAATGTGTTCGACCGTGAATGGCCAGCCGCCGATGGCAAAAAGCCAACTCGTTGTCCGTTTAGCTTTCCTTCTAGCCGAGCACGTTGTATACTGTCGGCATGGTCGAAGTACTGGGTATCTTCGGCTTTCTTAGCTGGCTGATCCTCGTTGCGTACGAATGGCTCAGCAGCCTGCAAGTATTTCCTGCGATCGTAACCGGTACGGTTCTGGTTCCGATTTGGGCACTGCGAGATTATCGCCGGTTGCAAGGGCGGTTTCATCTTCAGGGGTTACGCAGCCGGAGATCACCGGTGCCGCCCGAACGATTCTATTGGGAGGTCAACCGAAGCGGTCTTCAACGAGCGATGCTCTGGTCCGGCACCGTCGCTGTGGCTGGTTGGTCGAATGCAAGTTGGTTGCCCGCATCCGGGTCATTAGATGGCGACTCGATCATTGGATGGATGAACGCCGGTGTTGGTATCATGGCGGCCAGCCGATTTTTAAGCGCCAGTATCCTCTTCATCAAAGCCGCTCAATGGTTCGACGCGATGCGCCCAAATGTGATCGGACTCATCCGGATGCTGATGTACAAGCTCTCCGATAACTACGAATTCCTCGGCCAACGGAAGGCTGATCCGGAACGGGAAAAGGTGTACTGAGAGCCGGAGTGATGGAGTCTTGGAGTACTGGAGTAGTTGCGCGCTAGCGCACGGGTAGCGGTCTAATCTCCGACATGGCCTCTCGCCCATTCGCTCCCCGTTTCCCTCGACAACCGTGACTTTATCGCTATCTTCCTCAGCCTCGCAAAGGAAGGGTGGCTGAGCGGTTGAAGGCACCTGACTCGAAATCAGGCGTACGGGAAACCGTACCGTGGGTTCAAATCCCACCCCTTCCGCCAGTCTGGCAAAGCATCTGAGGGTTTCTCCTTAGCATCTAAGTCCGAATCTAGACGAAAGCCCAGTGGCAGAATACTCGCGTTAAATTTTGAAGAATATTATGGCCGGTTCT
>JAFAHI010000374.1 GCA_019237325.1 Verrucomicrobiota bacterium
AATGCTGGCGGGAGCCGTTTTTGGGTACCGGGGCCTGGTCCGGCAAATCGTGACTGAGATCGTTGCCAAGCTGGAAGGAAAGGCCCGTATCGTGGCAACCGGCAGTTACGCACCATTGATCGCCGCGAAACTTCCAGAGTTGCAAATCGTAGATCCTGACCTCACTCTGGAAGGGCTACGCATCATCGCAACCCGGAACCTCACCTCATGAGCTCAGCAACCGCTATCGGATTCGATTTTGGCGCGACTACCATCAAGACCGGAGTCGTTAGAGATGGAGTCATCTTGGAAAAGGGCAACGTGATTGAGACCCGCCAGGACGGGAACACGGATGCTCTGGTGTCCGAGATGATCAAAGAAATCAAAGCGCTTAAGGCGCGTTACCCGGAAACTGAAGCCGTTGGATTTGGGGTTCCGGGGATCATTGATCCGATCGAAGGAATGGTCATCCATCTGACGAATGTGAGAGGGTGGGTCAATATTCCGCTGCGCTCGGTTGTTCAATCGGAGACCGGGCTCGTAACCAATCTGGAGAACGATGCTAAGGCAATGGCCTATGCGGAATGGAAACATGGGGCCGGGGCGCAAGTTCCCAACACCGTTTGTGTCACGCTAGGCACAGCCGTCGGTGGAGCCTTAATCCTGAACGGGAAACTTTACCGCGGCACGAACTATGTCGCCGGAGAAATCGGCCAGATGTCGATTGATTATCAGGGGGTTGATTTTGTGTACGGAAATAAAGGCGCCTTAGAAGCCTATGTTGGTCACTACAAGATCGCGGATCGGGCGAAGGAGATCTATGAAGCAGCCGGAAAACGGATTGCTTATGAGGAGGGTGATCCGAGGAATTTGTCAAAGCTTGCTAACGAGGGAGACGGACTTGCTGACCAAGTGTGGCGGGATATCGGGCTTAAGATCGGTGTGGGCCTCACTAACGTAATCTGGTTGGTCAACCCCGGCCGGATCGTGCTCGGGGGAGGGGTGTCCCAGGCTGGTGAGCGGCTTTTCCAGTACATTCGAGAGACGATCCGGAATCGGTGCGAGAAAACGTTTTGGGAAAAACTGGAGATTGTGCCGGCGGCCCTCGGTAATGATGCCGGCATTATCGGCGCGGCTACGCTGGCCCTCGAATCCGAATTTCTCCCCCACTAGGCTCAAGGTTCAAAATTCTAAGTTTTAGGTTCAAGGTTTTAAGTTAAGGCGTTTCCACGCCTGATCCCGTAGATCTAGCGGGTGCGCTCCCCGGAACAACCTGGAACTTCGAACGTAGAACTTAAAACCTTGAACCGATAACTGTAACCGGCTTGCCAAGACCGTCGCATTAAGGAACATGTGTAGGTATGTCTCTTTCGCAGCGAGCAGCAAAAGCGGCAGAAATCGCTCGCGAACCCCATTTATACAAGATTTGCGAGGGATGCGACTCCATCGTCACCCAGCGCGTCGCCACTTGCCCAAGCTGTCATGGCTATCGCTTTAACTCGGATCCGGCCGAAGTAGTAAAACAAGCAGAAATCCTGGGGTCCAGGGAACAAACTAGCGTGTTATCCGAGGATCTTTTTTAGGGGCGGCGATCCACCACCCAGACCGGGGAGCCGCATTTCGCGTTCCCTTACTCGGGATAGTGTACTCCACGTGTGGCCTCCTTTGGCCGGAATCGCGTTATGCTCACGGCTCTAACGGCTTCCCAAGCGCCAAGTAGTTCTGAACGTAGTCGCGTACGGCCTCTTCGAGCGGGAATTTTGGTCCCTTGAACCCTAGACCACGCAGTTTATCGATATTGGCCTCGGTAAAGTTCTGGTAATTCGGCCTCAATGCTTCTGGCATCTCGATAAATTCAATGACGGGCGGCTTTCCCAGGGCAGAAAAAACCGCGTTAGCCAGGTCAACCCAGGTCCTAGCGCGACCGAAGCCGAGGTTAAAGATTCCAGCTGCTGACGGGTTTGAAGCCAGGAATATCGTCATCTCAACCGCGTCCTTCACGTAGAGGAAATCCCTCTTTTGTTCGCCGTCGCCATAGTCCGGATGATAACTCCTAAAAAGTTGGATCTTACCGGTGGCCTGCACCTGCTGAAAGGCTTTGTGGACAACGCTCCGCATTTCGCCCTTGTGGCCTTCATTGGGTCCAAAAACGTTGAAATATTTCAGGCCAACAAACTGGTTTAGCAGACCGCGCCGGGCGGCATAGAGGTCAAAGCGTTGCTTGGAAAAAGCGTAACCGTTGAGAGGCCGAAGCCTATCGAGGATGCTCTCGTCGTCCTTCATTCCAGCGGATCCGTCACCATAGGTGGCCGCGGAAGACGCGTAGGTGAAACGAATTTTTCGTTGGGCCGACCATTCTCCTAAGATCTTGGTGAACTCGAAATTGTTACGCATCAGATAACCGAGATCGCGCTCGGTGGTGGCGGAACAAGCGCCGAGATGGAAGACGGCCCGAATATCGTCTAGAGAGCTTGGATTTCGCTCAATCCGATCCAGCAATTTATCTGGGGGGATGAAATCATCGAATCGGAGCGGAACTAGATTCCGCCATTTTTCATCCGTGCCTAGGAAATCACAGACGAGGATGTCGTCGATCCCTTTAAAATTGAGGGCCCAGACCAACGCACTGCCGATGAAACCGGCGCCGCCAGTCACGAGG
>JAFAHI010000508.1 GCA_019237325.1 Verrucomicrobiota bacterium
TGGTCTGTTTCACCGTCTCGTTGGCAACTGCCCCACCCAGGCGTCACCGTAAAATTACCGCTCGGCTGGCTGGACTCAGCTGGGACCGAAACGACTTCTGTAGAGGGTGGTTGATCACTGGCGATACCGGCGCTGGAAAGACGTTCGCGATCAATGCCCTTTTGCATTCGGTCTTTCAGAACGAGCCCGACTGGGGCGGGCTTTGCTGTGATGAAAAGGGCATCTATCACGAAACCTTGGTTCAAATGACCAAGCGATATGGCCGGCTCAGCGATCTGCGGTTGCTCCAGACCAAACCGGATGGTGCCACCGACGATTGGGCGCCACCGGCGACATTCAATCTGCTTTCCGACGATTCGATTCCCGGATCGACCTATGCCACGGTTATCGTCGACACGGCTTCCGCCTTAGCCGGAGGCGGCGAAGATAAAGGCTTTTTTAAGACTCAAGCCCACGCGCATATCGGCCGCGGGATACAGCTCTTTCGGTTGCTCGGTTTGCGTCCGACCATGCATCACCTCCTGGAAACGCTGCAGTATCAACCGATTCTGCGCGCAATGTTGTCTCGCCTGGATCCGCTTGCTCAAGCCGGGAACCGGGAAGCCCGCGAATGCAGCGACCATTTTTTGAATGGATATCTGCGGCAACCTCCAGAGCAATTGGGCGGTGTTATTTCTACTATCTATAACTATTTGAACTATTTTACGAATCCCGATCTGGTCGAGGTGTTCGGGGCCGAAGAAAACAGCTTCGAATTCTCCGACCTAGATGATGGCGCTATCATCTGCATCGCCATGCCGCAGAAGTACCAGACCGAGCGCCGCTACGTCACCACCATCTTAAAGCTCTTGTTTTACACCCACGCATTGCGGCGGTTCGATCCGCGGCCACCGAATAAGCGCCCGCTTTCCAGCGACAACCTCTTGATTTGTTGGCAGGATGAAGCCCAGCGTTTCGTCAGTGAATCAGACGGAAATGTCGACGTTATCCGCCAAGCAAACACCACTACAGTTCTGGCTGCGCAATCCAAGCTGTCCTTTATTCCTCCGCTCGGAACCAAGGAGAAAGCAGACGTAACCCTGTTGAATCTGCGAAATCGCATCATCTTTAAGTCGGCGGACCGCACCTGTGCCGAGGGTTCTGCTGACTTCATCGGGAAAAAGCTGATCTGGAAAAAATCGTACACGCGGGGAATGGGGAACCGCTCAACCACTCGGTCGAGAGAGGAAGAGTACCGCGTGAAACCATTTGAGCTGATGGCGCTTCCCAAGTTCTCCGCGATCGTCAAGCATTGCGAAAAACGGTTCCGGAAAGCCCGGATTCACCCGATCGATCCCGATGGAAAAATTCCGCGCTGGTATCCCTGGTGGAAACGAATTTTACGATAGGGATGAGCCCCTGCGTTGTGTGTCGTTCTCATCCTCGTCGTCGTCCTTCCGCCTTCGCTGGCTTTCTGTGGAGCGCTGCCTCGCTTGCGAGGCCGAACTTGAGCATAGAGCGAAAGCTACGGCGGACAAGCTGTCCTCGAAAAGTTTGGCGGGTAGACGGGACGTACGATCCGCCCAGCGCCTGGAGGGGAGCCGCTTTGGCACGTACCAGTCACCCCGCGAATTTCGTCTCAATGCGAATGCGGCCGAAACGCGTGAAAGCAGCGGCTCCCGCCAATAACCCAGCGCGATGCAGCTCTATGAGCCGGGTGCTACGAATCGAAGGCCGCGAGTGAATGGATCGCGCTGGGTCGCCTGCTGGAGCCGCCTGCTCTTGTAAGTTTTCCGGCGGGATTAGCGTTGGGACAAACGTTGCGAGGGCGGCCGGACACGCACCAAAGCGGCTCCCCTCCAGGCGGCGGGCAATCGAACATCACATCATATGAACCCCAAAATCTCGAGCACGAGCACGGTTGAGGAACTCATCCCTACCGAATGCTCGCATACGTCCGAAACTCGGCGGGATCCAATTGCGCTTGAACTTGCTTTAGAGCGGTCTGGAAATCGACCATGCCCACCTCTCTCCCCGCTAACATATAGTTTTCCAATTCCCGTTCGTTGCCCGATAGGATCACCGCTTCCGTATTTGGCGCGTGAACACAAATCTCACGCACCGCGATTCGACCTGCAGTCTTTCGTCGTAACAGCCGCTGATTCATCACCAACCGCATCGTCCGTCCGAACACGTAACGTACCTCAGCCGCCATCCGTTCGGGCGCGAGCAGGATCAAACGTCTAACGGTGTCTACCACGCTGCTTGCATGCAGCGAACCAATCACCAGATGCCCGGTTTCGGCTGCTTGCAACGCCGCCAAAACCGAATCCGCATCCCGAATCTCGCCCACGACGATAACGTCGGGATTCTGCCTCAGAGCCTGGCGCAAGCCTTCGGCGTAGGAGGGCACATCGCGTCCCACCTCTCGCTGAATAATCTCCGCTTGGTTAGTGCGGAATAAGAATTCAACCGGGTCCTCAATGGTCACTACCTTCGCCGGGCGCGAAACATTGATGGCTTCGATGATGCCTGCAATCGTGGTGGTCTTTCCAGAGCCGGTCGGTCCGGAGATTAAGACCAATCCATCGGTGAGCGCCACTGCGAAACTGGCAATGCGTTTAGAGATCCCGATCTCTAGAAGATCGGGCGCTTGCGCGGGAAGAGGCCGTAATGATGCGAAAAGCTCCCCTTGCGCGCGTCCCAGATTGACCCGGAACCGAATCCCATCTATCTCGGCGGTGAAATCTGCCGAGCCAAACGAGCCGCTAACCTCCGGACCCGCCGCGGGATACAGTTTGATCAGTTCGGCAATGAGTTCTTGTACTTCACTTCGAGACAGAGCGCCCTCTTCGCTCAGGTGAACAACTCTCCCTTCGAGTCTTGCGGTGACGTTGCTTTGGAAGACGGAGATGTCGCTAACCTGGTTGGAACGAACGAACTCAACGACCTTTTTCCATCGCTCTACAGCTGTCATGTTAGTGGCCCTTTATCACAGCTGACCGCCTTTCGTTTTCTGTCTTAGCAGAGCGACTCGACTGATCTCGCCGAAGTCCTAAGGCTGGAGTTACGTCGTTGGCTGAATGTATTTTCGGATCGCATCACGGTGTCGCACTCGGAAACGCTTGAAGTGCCCCATGGCGCGAACAGCTCACCGGCTGGGTCAGACTATACAGAGTTGCTTGGTACGAACCGCCATCAGGACACTTCGGTATCCCAAATCTGAAGTATTGCGCAAAGGCGTTCGGGTCAATGCTGGTAGCGCCGGGATGATCACGGATGTATTCGTCCTTCGCCGCCTCAATCGTCAGCATGTTGTTTTGACAGACTCGCGCGTTCTGCTGTTGGAGCGCGGACATAACCGCGGTGGTGATCATCGCTGCGATCGCAGCGATGATCGTGACCACCACGAGCATCTCGACCAAAGAAAACCCTAGTCGGGAGGGACGAGCTCCTGCTCGTCCGGGACCGTATGCAACCCTACCAAGACCGCGGCAAACCCTGCGGATGAGCGGGAACTCATCCCTACCGTCGCATCGCTTCGCATTGCATCCGCTTCCTGAAATTTCGACGCGTCTATTTTCAAAACCTAACCGGCTCTCAACGGTAGGCCTCATAATTCTCCAGGTCATCCTTCACCAGAAAATCGCGCAACACTTTCTGAGTCACCAAGTTAAGCGTCCTAAATACATTCCTGCCGGTTACACAGTCACCAGCGAGACGATCCACTTTTCGTTCCGGCGCCCGTAACAGCAGATCAATCGCTTCAACCGGCGCGATCTGTTCCTCTGGTAGATCGCGTTTATTATAGAACAACATCCAGGTCAGTTGCTCTGGGTTAAGGTCAATCGTCGCCAGATTTTCTTCGAGATTCTTAAGACTCTCGATATTGGCCTCCATTCGATCCCATTGTGAGTCGACGATAAAAATTAGACCGTCGACACCGCGGAGAACCAGTTGCCG
>JAFAHI010000597.1 GCA_019237325.1 Verrucomicrobiota bacterium
CGGCAACGTCAACGAAGCGCTCTTAGCGGAGATTTTCAGCAACGGCGGAATCGGGACCATGATCTACTCCAACGAGTACGAGCAGATCCGGCGCCTATATAAGAAGGATGTGCGGGCAGTGGTTTCCTTGATCCAACAGTCCATTCGCGATGATGAACTCGTGAGGAGGACCCGATCCGAAATTCTGGCGGATATCGATGATTACTGGGTCTTGGAGATCGACCGCCATATTGTGGGGTGTGTGGCGATCTACCCGTATCCGGATGAGAAAATGGCCGAACTAGCGTGTCTCTACGTGAGCCGTTCGAGTGAAAACCAGGGGCTGGGCCGGAAATTGATGTCGTTTGTAGAAAATCTGGCCCGCGAGCGCGGCTTTGAGCGGCTATTCGCTCTTTCGACTCAGGCCTTTGTCTACCTGCAACAGAAAGGTGGCTTTTCTGAAGCGGGACCAGAAGTACTTCCCGCTGCTCGCAGGGCAAAGTATGAGACTAGCGGCAGGAATTCGCGTGTTCTAATCAAGAACCTTCTGCCCGAGGCGGCGTCGAGACTGTTGGCAGTTCCTGGCTAGCGGCAGAAGGGGTGACCGGCGCCTGGAGGGGAGCCGCTTCGCCCGTGCCGACGGAAGCGCCATAAATTAGCTGATGTCGTTGACTCCCCCTGCTGGCGTGGCAACAGGCGGGCTCCCGCGAACAACCCAGCGTTCGCCATGTTTCGTCGCGTTGATCCTCGATTAGAAAACACGTGCATCGATTTTTGCGTAAATCCGCGCCGTCGCCGTTTTCGGGAGCCGCCCGCTAGTTCGTCTTTTCGGCGTAGAACAACAGTCGCTCCGGGCATGGTTTTTAAGACTGCAACGCGTAAAAGCGGGTCCCCTCCAGGAGCCTCATTGCGGGCTTGACGGCCCTCTGCAATACTCGACACCTATGGCCGATTTTGGGCACAGTCCCTTTGCTTTAAGCGTAGATGTCATCGTCCTTTGTCTGTACTTTTTCGGGATCGTCGGAATCGGGCTGTGGGCCGGCCGGAGAAATCGGACCCTGACAGATTTTGCGCTCGGTGGCCGATCGATTCCCTGGTGGGCGGTCCTGGCGTCGATCATCGCCGCCGAGACCAGTGCGGTCACATTTTTGGGCACGCCTGCCGAGGGCTTCAAAACCCGGAGCTTTATCTACGGCCAGCTGGCGATCGGCACAGTTTTGGCCCGGATCATCATCGCTTTCACCTTTATCCGCCCTTATTACCGCTACGGTGTCCAAAGTATCTACGAGTTTCTCGAGATCAGATTTGGCCCCTTAACCAAAAATCTGGCGAGCGGGATCTTTCTGGTGACGCGTATTCTAGGAATCGGGGTCCGGCTTTACCTGGGGGGAGCGATCATCAAAGTGGTGTGGGAATACCTTTTCCCGGGGACCCCTATCGATATCTGGATCTACTTCTGGGGAATCGTGTTCGTGACCGTGCTAACTACCATTTACACGGCGATTGGCGGAATTAAAGCCGTCGTCTGGACCGACATGATACAAGCCACCTTGATGGTTAGTTCGGTGTTGTTAGCAATCGGCCTCATTCTAGCCCAAATCCCCGGGGGACTAAATACAGTGAAAGAACAGTTAGGAGGGATCCCTCCTTTCTTCCAGAGCGGCATTAATCATCCTGATAGTTTTTTGGCCGGTTTGAAGTCGATTCTGGAAGAGCCATATACTTTGGCGGCAGCGCTAGTTGCCTCCACTTTTTCTACCATGTCAACTCACGGCGCGGATCAGGATATGGTACAACGAATGTTAACTGCCCGTGATTTTAAGCGGTCCCGGATTTCGCTAATTCTTAGTGGACTGGCTGACATCCCTATCGCGATCAGTTTCCTCTTAGTCGGCATATTGTTGTGGGTTTATTATCATGTTAATTTAAACTTAACGGTACCAGCCACCGAGAATGAAGTTTTCGCTCACTACATTGTGACCCAGATGCCCATCGGGATCAGAGGCATTATCGTGGCAGGGGTTTTTGCGACGATGATGGGTTCCACTTCGGCGGCATTGAATGCGCTCGCCACCAGCTTCACCAAAGATTTTTATTTGCCCTATTTTGCCCGCAATAAGGCTGCTGAATCCGCTGTCTGGGCGGCTCGGCTGGCGACGCTGGTTTTTGGCGTGCTGATGATTTTGGTGGCGACGGTGACGGCGAACAATGTTCTGCATGATTCGAAGTTGACCATTCTCCCCATCGCTTTGGGGATCGTCGGCTACACCTATGGCGCGCTTTTGGGTGTGTTTCTGGTAGGAATGTTAACCAAGACCCGGGGTAGCGATCTTACTAACATCGTGGCTATGCTCGTGTCGATCGTGACAGTGTTGATAGTCGGACGGGTAGAAGTGCCCTGGTTAGACGTCGGTGAGCTCGTACAACATGGTGAATGGGAGTTAACCGGACTCAATCTTGGTGGTTGGCTGCCCGCGGGATTCCCCAATGTGGCCTTCTCTTGGTGGGTGTTCATCGGTTGTGTGGTATGTTTCGTGGTTAGTTCAATGTTTAAGACGCCGGAAAGGCAGTTAGAGAAGGCAAAAGAGCAGTTGCAACGTATTGAGGAGGCAAAAATCGGGTAGAAAGAGGGAAATTGAGGTCCGTCAAGCGGGAGTTGAGGGCAGGGGAAAATATATTGCATGGTAGGACGGAGTTTTTTCTTGCCGCTGATTGGGGAGGTAAGTAGTCTGTCCCTTGCTCGACGGGGTAGATGGCGGTGCTCGATGGGGTAGATGGCGAAGACGCAGTGGTGAATAACTTGTGAATAAGAATGTTGAGCAATGGTCAACCCCAGGGGGGAAGGAGGGACACAACGGGTTGGATGTGACGGTGACGTACACCGGTGTGCAGGATCAGCGGCCGGGCGTCGATAACGGTAACCCTCTAGACCACAGGGAGTTAGCGGGTCTCTAGCTCAAGTGTTGAATCATCCGACTTCTCTAAATTTAAGATTTACTGATCATTTCACGGAGGGAAATGTCATCAACGGTAGGACGGGAATGGGCGATATAAATGTGGATAAAATGCCGATAGAACAGAGCTTTCGACAAACCTGGGAAGAAGTCGCAGCAGGGATTCGCCCTCATGTTAGCTCAGACGCATTTCAACGATGGTTTGCGGCGATCGAGCTTGCGCACGCGGACGACAAACAGCTGATCTTCCAGGTCCCGAACACTATCTATCAGCTTTGGATCGAGAGTAATTATCTGCAGTTGCTGCAGGCTGCGACTATGCAGGTGCTCGGTGGACAGCGCGAGATTAAGTTTTGCGTCGCCGAGCAACCGACCGGCCCCATTCTAGCGGAGCCGGAACGTCGCGTTGAACCCGAGACGAAGGTCGCCAAGGCGGCAGATAAGGATCCCGAGGCAGCGACGGTTCACGGGATGAATCCCCGTAACACGTTTGACACATTTGTCGTTGGATCAAACAACCAATTTGCGCATGCGGCGGCTCTAGCGGTGGCTCAGTCTCCGTCTAAGACGTACAATCCATTATTTATATATGGGGGAGTCGGTCTCGGGAAGACGCACCTGATGCAGGCGATTGGTCAGCAGGTGGCAGACCGGAAGAAGAACTTCAAGGTGATGTATCTATCAAGCGAGAAGTTCACCAACGAGTTCATCGACGCAATTCAACATAATACGTTGGTCAAGTTCCGAAAAAGATATCGGCAAGCGGATGTCCTGTTAATTGACGATATCCACTTCCTAGCCGGGAAGGAACGTTCCCAAGAAGAGTTTTTTCATACTTTCAATACTTTGTTCGACGGCAGAAAACAGATTGTTCTCTCCAGTGATCGGCCGGCGAGTGAAATCGCTAATCTCGAACAACGTTTAGTGTCCCGATTTGAATGGGGGTTGACCGCGGAGCTGCAGCCGCCAGATATCGAGACTCGGTTGGCGATCTTGCGTAAGAAGGCGCAGTCGCTGCAGGTCACGCTGGCGCCAGATGTGTTGGAGTTTCTGGCTCAACGGGTGCGGACTAATGTTCGTCGTCTTGAAGGTGCTCTCATGCGAGTGGCATCGTTCGCATCCTTGAGTGGTCGCGAAGTGACGAAGGAAGTCGTGGAGCAGCTTCTGCGGGATATCCTCCAAGAAGAGGCCAAGAAAACGATCACCATCGATCAAATTCAGCGCAAGGTGGCAGAGCATTTCGACGTCCGGCTGGCGGATATGACCAGTAAACGGCGTCCTGCAAACATTGCTTTTCCCCGGCAAGTCGCGATGTACCTGGCCCGAAGGCATACAAAGTCTTCGTTGAACGAAATCGGCGATGCATTTGGCGGCCGGGATCACGGGACCGTGCTTCATGCCTGTAAGACGGTACAAGACAGAATGGGGCGCGAGGACCAGGTTCGTCAGTTGGTATTTTTGCTAACCAGCCAGCTGGAGCGATAGCGGGGGGCAGCGAATCGGCGACGGGGCGAAACGGCGAATGGGCGATAGGGGCGATCGAGGGTGTTAAGGGACCGCGATTAGCCGCGAAGCGGCGGCTCAAAATGGCCTAGGGCGAAGCCCTAAGAAGGGTAAAGAACGATCAGCGCTGAAAGCCGTCTCAATGCCGATGCCGTTCTAGTTTTGAACCGTCCGATCCGCGTTGGACCTGATCTTTCATGCGCGCCCTGAGCGCTCATCCCTATTTGTTTCGGTTCCTAGGGCTTCGCCCGAGGCTATTTTGGGCCGCCGCTTCGCGGCTAATCCCACGGCTCACCGAAACCGATTTTTCAATCCGGTGGTCGCCCGGCTAGGCGAAATCGTTTCCAGTTTCTCTCTGACTCCTGGTACCTACCTTCGCCGCTTCTCCCATCTTCACCGCTTTCCCGCACGGTGAAAGATTGACCTTCTGGCAAATTTTCTTTAATCAGCGGAGAGGATTCCGCATTTAGATTCTTGGTTCTTTGCGTCCTCACGCTTATCGCCAACAACTTGCGGAGCCACTTCGCGCGTGATTTGATAAAGCTCAACCATGAAATTTAGCGTCAGTAAGGACAAGCT
>JAFAHI010000609.1 GCA_019237325.1 Verrucomicrobiota bacterium
GCTGTATTCTCTCGCACGTAAGCCTCACCTTCGCTCTGCCAAAATAATCTATGAGTTCAGATGCTCCGGTTGGAGCTGAATCGGAGCGCTCATCGACTGCCGACTCGGTTAAATACTGGGTCGCAACGTTTCTCCGTTACCTGGAACTCCGGCTCCAGCTCTTGGGTCTGGAAGCTAAAGAGGCCGGATTACACCTGTTAATTATCGGCCTCCTGGTAACGGGTGTTCTGGTGTTATTTGCCGGCTTTCTCGTAATGTTTGCCGTCTTTCTGCTGTTTCTGATCGTCACGCTACTCCATTGGGAATGGGGATGGGGAGCCCTGCTTTGCGCTGGAATTCTACTAGCCGGAAGTTTGGTTGCCGCGATTATCCTTCGTTACCGAGTAATCCGGCCAATGTTCCGTATGACCTTAGATGAGTTGCAAAAGGATCGAGAATGGCTCCGGTCAACGACGAGAAACGTCGAATAATCGAAGAACTGGAGAAAACTCGAGGTGATCTAGCCGGCGCCAGTGTCGGCTTGCGAGGTCAGCTCAATTTCCAACGGCGTCTTTCGGTAATTTGGCAAAACAACCGTTGGGTCTGGTTAAGCTTCATGGCGTTGTTCGGCTGGGTACTATCGCGGTTACCGAGGCGAACGAAAAAGATCTACCTTGATAAAAGCGGCGCTCGCGTCCGACCTCCTGGCAAGAGCTTTGTCGGTACCATTGTAGGACAGCTTTGGTCTGTCGCCTGGTCAGTGGCTAAGCCGGCTATGATCGCTTATCTGACCAGGAGAATGACGAAGAAGGCTTAGTAAGAGGAAGAAGTCCAAGCAGCCGGCATGGCCTGGAGGGGAGCCGCTTTAAAATATGGCAGCCCTATGGGTCGGCTGCAGGCGGCTCCCGAGAACGTTTCGACGCATGGCAGTTCTATCGTTTGCGCAGTAGCCGATCCAACATGCACACGTTGGGTGAAAACGCACGCTGGGTAATGCTCGGGAGCCGCCTGCTTTCACATTTTCCCGTCGCAAACGCGATAAGCCAAAATGCCGCCAGCAGTTGAGCCATATCATAAAGCGGCTCCCCTCCAGGTCGCGTCGGCTCCTTGAACGCCTACCGAATCTACACTTTCCGCCCAAACTTCTTCTCCAACTCTGAATAACCGATCTGGATCATAGTGGGGCGTCCATGGGGGCAACAATAAGGTAAGTCGCAGGCCAAAAGGTCCTTCACTAACTGACCTATTTCGGCGGAATGAAGTTGATCATTCGCCTTCACGGCGTAGCGGCAAACCGTCTTGGCTATGACGTCTTCGCCGAGGCGAAGACGCGAGGTGCTAGAAGTCAGAGAACGAAGCTCATCCACGAGCTGGCGAATGGTATTTGCAGGATCTTCAATCCTCAAAAACTGCGGGATCCCGTCGATCTTCAACGTCGACTCGCCAAAAGGTTCAATCGAAAACCCCATCTTCTGCAAGCTGGGAGCATTTAGCAGCAGCCAATCGTGGTCTTTTGGCGGCAGCCTTAGTACGATTGGGATGAGCAGCCGTTGACAGGGGACACCGGCAGTTTCGGTTTCCCGCCGCAGACGCTCGAACAAAATGCGTTCATGAGCGGCGTGCTGATCCACCAGGACTAATCCCTCTTCATTCTCCATGAGAATATAGAGTTTTCCTAACACGCCGAGCAGGCGAAACTCTGATGTCGGCGTTCCCTGAGCGTCCTGCGGGAGACTTGTCGAAACCGCTTCTGTTTCGTTTCCGGGTGAAACCGGCGCCGCCGTTTCGGAGGGATAAATCTGCGGCGATGCTAATCCGTCCTGTTTTTGCTGTGGTTGCGGAAATTCGTGCCAATCTTTCCGCAACGCGAACTGCTCCACTAGAGGCACGAGTGGCGCCACGGGTTCGGCGCCGGCATCCGGCAAGGGCGATGATCGCGGACTGGCGAATGCCCGACTCCAATTACCGCGGTCTGAATCTAGCGTTTTCCGAACCGTTTCCGCTAAAACCTGGCGAATTACATCCGGATTGCGGAATCGGACCTCCCGCTTGGCCGGGTGCACGTTAACGTCAACGTCGGCTGGATTCAGATCCAGAAAAAGAAACACCAGTGGATACTGCCCTTTCATTAGCGCGGTGTGATAGCCTTCTCGCAAAGCGTGTTGGATGGTCAGGTTCTCGACCGCGCGTC
>JAFAHI010000051.1 GCA_019237325.1 Verrucomicrobiota bacterium
AGGACCTCGGGAAGTCCGGACGCGATTGCTCTTTCGGCTGCCACTTCGACCGGGATATCGACACACTCGATCGGCTTGCCGATTACCTTGCTGAGGATTTCCACCTGCTCGGAATTACTCAGCGATTCAGCGCCTGTCAGGCCGTAAGTCTTTCCTTCGTGCCCCGAAGAAGTTAGTCCGACTGCCGCGACGGCTGCGATGTCGTATGGTGATATTGGCGCTGTCTTTCCCTTACCCATCGGATTGAACACCTTAGATTGCGATTTAATCACTTCGGCCCATTGCAGCGAGTTGGACATAAATCCTCCAGGATGCAGAACCGTCCAGGGAACACCGGACTGCTCGATAAGCTCTTCTTTCTCTCGATGTAATCGGCCAATCAAATTGCCCTCGAGCGCGACCGCGTGGCTGGAGACCATAACAATGTGTCCGGTTCCAGCTTGTTTCGCTTCTTCTATCAGTAATCGATCCGCTTCATGATTTTTATCAAAGACGATCGCAAGCATGAAGACTTTGTCCGCCCCTCGCACCGCTTTGCGGACTACAGAGGGATCGTGGCGATCACCAATCACCCGTTCAACGGCGGGGTCGAGATGGGAAACCTTTTTTTCGTCGCGGCTGATGACGCGCACGGGCAACCCCTTCGCAACCAGTAGTTTGACTAGCTCAGAACCGATATTGCCGGTAGCACCAGTAACAAGAATCATACGATAACTCCTTATGGTTTGTTTAGGAAAGTGACCTCATAATAAGTGACCCGTCAATCACTAATTAACGCCGGGAGCGCCGGGAACGCACGTGAACGCCGGGAACGGTCTCGCGCAACTGACGCAGAGGACGCAACGGAGAGATTCTTTCGGATTTGGTTTCGATCACGTACAAGAAGCTCGCAAGATAACCGGCGATTCGTGTTCCTCTGCGCGAGGCACCCACCGTTCCCGGCGCTCACGGCGTTGATAAGATTACTCAGGCGCAATACCCGACCAGATCGCTTTCACCAAGCGTCTCACGTAACGCCGTTCTTTGGCCGGCCCCGATTTACCGCCAGTTAGCATTACCTGCAGGAACGAATGATGCCACAGGGCGCCGACAAATGCCTGGGCTACTACTTCGAAATCTGTGTCCCGAATCCGGCCGAGCTTGTACTCAGCTTCCAAATAGGCGGCAATCGTTTTTACGGCTTGTAAGGCTTTCGTTGCTCGCTCCTTGTTGGCTGCCGCCGATTCCGCTGTGTTCTGGGTCTCTTGCTTGTTGCTCCACGCCATCATCAGGGCCGGGATGATAACCAGAAATTTCTCTACAAACAGGGCGCCTAGTTCCACCAATGTCGTTTCAACATCTTGTCGGCCAAGACTAGACTTAAGCAGCGTCGGAATCGCTTGCCCCCAATTGCTCTGATCCTGCATCGCGGTCTGGAAAAGCGCCTGCTTTGTTTTGAACCGCTTGAAAATGATGCCATGCGAAACCCCAGCCTTAGCTGCAATTTCGCTGGTCGTGGCATCCCAGCCTTTTTCTAGGAAAATCTCCTTCGCTGCGCGAAGAATGACATCATCTTGTATCGAGACCGGTCTGGGCATTACTCGCTCGCTAATTGATCCCAAAATCCGAGTGGATTTGCAACCAAATCACCTGGGATCAATGTCTGCCGATGAGGTGATAGCGACAGAGCTGATGTGAGCTCCCGGAATGATTTCAATCAAATCGTCAGTGCCGATCAGAACGACGTTTTTGTCACCGACACCGATCCGCTCGACCTGTGGCACAGGCCGAGCGTTACCATCGTCCGTGGTAATAACGAACGGATGGAACTCTCTAGCCCGAACCAAATCACGAATCTGTGCCAGGATACTCATTTAAGCGTTAGCCGTCTTTTGCGTACCAATCTGCGATATTATATCTTTACAGTAAAGTGTTATTTAATCAGATGAGTCCCAAATCCTGCTGCTCCCTGCGTTGAAAAAATTCCCAATTGACTATCGGCTATTTGCTATGGCTATGCGTGACGATGAGCATTTCCCTCTCTCAGACCAGCCCCAAAGACGCCGGTACGTCCGCACAGCTATTGTTGCATAGTCTGAACCTTTGCGCCTTTGCGTCTTTGCGTGAGATTTTTTCGTAGCGCCTACCTCAAGCCCGACCGCCGGAGCTCGCGATAGACCGTATTCCGAGATACCGCGAGCTCTCGGGCGGTGTGGACCACGTTGCCGTGACAGCGTTGATACGTCTCGATGATCAGTTTTCCCTGGCTCTCTTTCAGGTTCGATTTCGCTGCATTCGGCATCTCGCCCGGAGCAACAAATGTACTTAGCACCGAAAGCGCATGCGATGGTAGCAACAAAGAGGACTTTGCTGCGATCAACATTCTCACCAACGAATACTTGAGCTCTCGGAAGTTGCCCGGCCAACGGTGTTGTTTCAATACCGCAATCGCCTCATCCGAGACCGAGCAATCCGGAGCTGCGGAAAATCGCTGGCGCCAGGCGAAACGCAGCGTTTAACGGTTTCATCTGCCGAAGCCTGCTTGCCGAGCGGCACTCGGATTCCGTGAAAAGTGAGAAGTGAAAGGTGAAAAGTGAGAGGCCCACCCTGAGCAAGCGTCGAGCGCGCCGAATGGGTGAAAGGCCGCGACACCCGTGGAGCGCTGCCTCGCTTGCGAGGCCGAGGGGTGATGGGGAGAGCTGGCGCCCGTGAAAGCTGAAACGTAAGAGGTGAAAAGGGCGGGCTCGTTCCGGGTCCCGCGGCGGAACGCTCGGCGTTCCCGGCGTTCCCTACGCGGGTGAGAAAAGTTCGTAGTTCCGGCGGGAAGAGAGTTGTTGGAGGTCCGCCACCGCCGCCTGCAACGCATTCGGCCAAGGAAGACCCAGCTGCAGGTAGAGCTTGATCAATCGTCCTGTTCTGTCCTTGAGCGAACGCCGAACAGCGGCCGAAAGTCCTTTTCTGATTAATGGCTTCCGCGCATGTACCCGCGCCGTCGTTGTCTTGCGAATGCTTTGACTTACCATATGCCCGCAAATAACGGGCATCGATTGACTCCCACCTAATGATTTCGGATCGAGCGCCGAAAATCAGGGACGAAAGGCGCGATTCAGCCCCCGAACGCTCGAGGAAGGGTTACTGGTTGCTGGTTACGGGTTACGAGTTGCGAGTTACGGGTGGCACTGGAGCCCCGCGACGCGCAATCCCGCAACCCGCAATCCTGCCGCCGTTGACCCTGACGCCACCGTTCTGTTACAAAGCTTGGCTTAAAGTTCACCAAAAGCTAAGTGATGAACCTTCGCCCCGCGACGCTGTTCCTCTGTGCGCTGCTTGCATCCTGCGCGACCACCCAAGAATCCGGATTCATAACCGTTCCTTGGCAACCGGCTAACGTCGGTGACGCTGGTTTTGGAGATTATGCGAAGCTTTTTATGGTGCCCAACGGCGGCCATTTTGCCTCTGCTGTCGATTTCAAGACACCGGCGCGCAGTCAGATAGAACGACTCGGTTACAAAGCAAGGTTTTCTGATTTGGGGAATTATCAATTCGCAAGATGGTAGCGTGCGATACGTCGGGAATCGAAATGGGAAAGTCACTTATTCGGATATCCTATCGATCTGAAAAGATGAGTGAGAGGAGAAACGGCCGTGCAAAGTAGCAGTACGCAGAGGCAGGAAGAGCAAGTTGTCGCCTTCCTCGCTCTTGCCCAACTGGGCTACGCTCATTGGTTTTTTGGGAACCTTTACGAGGCAGTGGTCAAGGTGCCTGACCGGCTATCAAAGAAGGAGTCAGCAGCCGGCGAGGACCCGCCACAAATGTCGCTGCTAAGCTCAGGCAGCCCGGTGCGGTACTTCCTCCCCGGTGTTCCAGTTGTGATTGGGTCCGTTGCGTCAGCCATGCTCCCCGGATGGAAATGGCGGAGCGCACGTCCCTGGTTCGTATCCCTAGCCTTGAGCACGCTCTTAGGATTCGTCGTGACCGCATATCTAGTTCGAACCGTTAACTTCAAACTTTTCTTCGCAAGCCAACCGGTTACTGAAGCCGAGCGGGCGCATCTGTTAAGGATCTGGTATCGAGCGAACATCCTCCGGCTGTTGACGACCGGCAGCGCCTGGCTCATCGCTGCACGGCTTGCGTGGCACTTTTACCAAGACGTGAGACGTGAGAGGTGAGAAGTGAAAGGCGATTTCTCGGTGCTTGAATGGAGCGGGATGAAGCAGTTGAGTGATGGGGCGTTGGAGCAGTGACGGCTGTTGGGCGTTATCGCCGCACCTCTCACGTCTCGCAGACTGGTCTCACCAGGTACGCGCAACGAAGCGCTCCTGCTACGATGTGTTCGGTGCGCTTCACTTCCACCTTATTACCGAGCAACTTGCGGAATACGTTTAACTCTTCGCGACACAGGCCGGTACAATTTGTTGCAGCGATACAGATGGGACAATGCTTCTCTACTAGTAGATAGCCGTTACGGTCCTGGAGTTTTTCAACGCCTGCCATATAACCTTCGCGAGAACGGATAGCGGCCAGGGCTTCGAGCTTCTGGCGTAAAGAGTCAGTGGGTTCGATCTCCCTACGATAGCTCTGCAACTGGTGTCTTGATCGCGTCTTGATCAATTTGTCCAGTGCCTCCGGCCCCAAGCTTTCATTCAGGCAAGCGATCAAAGAAACGGCTAGTTCGGCATGAGCATCAGGAAAAAATTTTGCGGCCGCGGCGGTTAGCGACCAAAGGAAGGTGGGCCTTCCAGAGACCCCAGGCTTAGCTTCCCGCTTAACCACGCCTTCGAGTTCCATGGCATGCAGATGCTGCAGAGCCGCCATTTTGGTGATGCCAAAAACCTCGCCCAGGCTCCCAGCAGAAGTTGGTCCGGCGCTTTTCAGATGGTCGAGGATCCGTTTACGAGGAGACATAAGAGCGGGTGATTGGTGATTGGTCGAACACTTTGCAGCAATTTATAAATAAAAAGAATTCTTTACAAATCTAATAACCCGGAGTTTATAAATGGAAGACTTTATAATCGTATGAGTTCCTCCCTGACTCCCGCGGTGGCTTCTCAGGTCGAAGAGTTTTTTCGGGCTGCTTCCTTAAACGATCTTAAAACTGAGAGGATGTTAGTTGTTTCTGGAGCAGATCGGCCCGTCCTGCTCTGCTGGTCTGAAGGACGCCCTTTCGCTCTGGACAATCGTTGCCCGCATATGGGTTTTCCCTTGAGTAAGGGCACTCTGGAGAGTGGCGTTCTCACCTGTCATTGGCACCACGCTCAGTTCGATCTTCAGAGCGGGTGTACTTTCGATCTCTTTGCGGATGACGTTCCGGCTTTCGAGGTGCGAATCGAAGGGGATGATGTCTTCGTATCAAAACGGCCAAAGGACCGGATCGATGTGGGTTACCATTCACGCCGATTGTTCTGGGGTTTGGAACAGAACGTTGGCCTGATCCAAGCAAAAGGAATCATTGCTCTGCTCACGGAAGGCGAGAGGGCGAATAGCGTCATCCGGCGGATCGCGAGGTTTGGCGCTCGAAATCACCGGGTCTGGGAAGATGGTCTCACTACTGTGAGTATTGTGGCTCGGCTTGCTCCGCATCTCAGTCACACGACCCTGATCTACGCCTTAGCCAAAGGGGCGCGCAGAGTCGCCGAGAATTGCGAAGGACAGCCGGCTCGCCATTCCGCCGGAGGCTTGAACCGAGAACGGTTCGAGGAAGAGCGCCTGAGCGCTTGGCTGTCGCATTGGTCCAGGATCCGGCACGACGAAGGCGCTGAACGCACCTTGTTGGCGGCGTTAGATTCCCAACTGCCGCAAACCGCGTTGAACCGGATTGTGTTCGCGGCGGTTCAAGACCGGATCTATGCGGACGGTGGACACGCCTTAGATCATTCTAACAAGGCTTTCGAACTTCTCGACGCCATTGGTTGGGATGAAGCGTCGAGGATTCTGCCACTGTTAGTGTCGCACCTCACTCGATCCCGTTCCGAGGAGGAAGGCGGAGCATGGCGAGTACCGTTGGATCTGATTCCACTTATCCGGGAAGCAGAAGATCAGGTCCGGAACCAGCCCCGTTCAGCGCAGAAAAAAGATCCGCCTTCTCCCGCGGGCGCGGGACTACGGCGCGACAGGCTTTTACCCCCGCTTTACAACGAATTGCTCGGAACGGATCCCAAGGCGATTCTAGAACTGATCGTTTCTGCTTTAGCCGAGGGCGTAACGCCCGCGTCCATCGCCCGGGAGCTTTCGATGGCTGCAGCCGCGCGCCTCGCGCACTTTCCGGAATCGAATGATGTCGACGATTGGTTTGGTCCGGTCCACACGTTCTCGTTCTGTAACGCCCTGTATCAGGTCTTATCGCGAGGCGAAGTAAATCCAGAGATCGAGCGCGGGTTACTTCACGGCGCCATGTCGATCTATGTCGATCGATTCCTGAATATCCCGAGTGCGAAGTTGCCCGACAGCGCAGCTTTGGAGTCTCTCCCATCTGCTGCGGGTGCTCTGCTGAGCGGGATTCTCGAGACGCTGGATCAAAAGAAGGGTTGGAGCGCGGTTGCCAATCTCGTCGTTCGTTACCTCCGGCTCGGGCATCCGGAATCTGCCCTAATCGACACGCTGACCTTCGCAACCGTTCGCGAAGACCTCGATTTCCATAAGCTGCAGGTGCTGGAAGCAGCGGTGACCCAGGCGGAACTATGGCCGCTCGATAGTCCCGAGCGAGAGCTGCTCTATGTCGGAGCGTCTCGTCATCTAGCCGCTTATTGTCCCACTCGACGCAGTTCCAGTCAGTCTGTTGGAGTAGCCCTTCGCCTGCATCGAGGAGAGGCCATTCATCTGGAAGGCGAGAAGTGAGACGTGAGAGGTGAGACGTGAGAGGTGAGAAGTGAAAGGTGAAAGGTGAAACGCTTGCCGCGCAAAATCGGAGGGGCGTCGCATTCCGCGTGTTAGCTCGCGCGCACGTCGACGCCTGGAATCGTTGCAGCTATGGCGCTCGGATAGATGCGACGCCCTTGGGTTTTCAGGTGGGAACGCGTGCTACCTCACAGCTAATTCCCAAATCAGTCTGTTGCACACCGATAATGAATATTCTGTATCTGTTCTGGTCAGGTGATTTGCGCGAGAGTCGTTTGCGGGCCGCTTCGTCGTTTCTACAAACCCGGGCATGTTGAACCCGCCCTGGGTCTGGGCGTCGCGTCTTTTCAAACGCCTTAACTGCAACGCAATCTCGGCGGCGATACCCGGTAGAACTAGAACGCGGAATGCGACGCCCCTCGGTCGTGGGCGGGAAAACGCCGACCATCAGGAACTGATTACTGACCTACTGATTACTAATTACTTCTGAGCCACTTCTCGCGCTTCTACTTGACCGCGCCAAACGTCAATCCGCGTACCAACTGCTTCTGCGTGAACCATCCCATGATCATGATGGGGGCGACCGCTAAAAGAGAAGCTGCGGAAAGTTTCGCCCAGAACAGTCCTTCTGGGCTCGAGTACGAAGCGATAAATACCGTGAGTGGAGCGGCTTTAGCGCTCGAAAGATTGATGCTCCAGAAGGCTTCATTCCACGCCAGAATGATTAGCAGCAGCGCGGTAGAAGAGAGCCCTGGCATCGTTATCGGGCGAAGTATGTGCCAAAGTTCTTGAGTGGCCGTAGCGCCGTCAATGCGTCCGGCTTCGAGGATTCCTTTCGGCACCTCCGAGAAATATGTGTAAGACATCCAGACGGCGATTGGCAGGTTCATCAAGGTATAAATGATGATCAACCCGGTTATGGTGTCCAAAAGGTGAAACCACTGCCAAATAATATAGATGGGGATCAGCACGCCCACTGCCGGCATCATCTTGGTCGATAACATCCACAGCATGGTCGACTGCGATTTCTGCGTTGGATAGAAAGCCATCCGATACGCACTGGGAATCGCTAGAATGAAGCAAAGGATAGTCGACCCGAAAGAAACCAGGATCGAGTTGCGGACGCACAGAAAATCGTCGCTCCGGGCAAAAACTTCGCCGAACGATTCCAACGTCGGAATAAAGAATATATCAGGCGAGTAAGCGCCTTTCTCCGTCTTGAACGCGGTAATTGCCATATAAAAGATCGGATAGAAAAAGATCGCTCCGATCACCCATCCCAGTATTGTCAGCCAGATTTTAGACCAAGCGGCTTTGCTCATGTTAGTGGTGGTT
>JAFAHI010000113.1 GCA_019237325.1 Verrucomicrobiota bacterium
AATGCCTGTGCAGGTGTTTTGACATCGATGGCCTGCCAGTTCCGATTCAGCACCAGAACCGTCGATTTGTATAAGACGTCGTTCATGCCGTCGCCTCAGCCATTTGATTTGTCTGTCGCCGGTTTGCGACAGACTTATGCTTCAAAATTCTCCAATTGTCTAGATAGCGAAGCTACGGTAGGGATGAGCTCCTGCTCATCCGAGTCTTTTTAGGGCGAAACAAACCAGAAACCAAACCGGACGAGCGGGAGCTCGTCCCTACCGTACAAACTCAATGCATTGCGATTGCGACTACCACACGCACCCACAAGGGCATGCGGTCCGTCCGTACACGGTCGAGCTCCTTCAGCCTTGGATTGATCGGTGTCGGGAACGAGGCATCAAGAGTATCGCGTTCACTGATCATGACCGGTATCGCGAGGGAGTGGACTTCGATGTGATTGCCAGGCTACGGGAGATCAATTCCGACGTAGAGATTCTGGCGGGGATCGAGCTGGACAATGATCCCGTAACCGGCAAAAGCGGGCTAAAGTGGGTCGAGACCCATAGGGATCGTCTCGATTTCGTGCTCGGCTCGGTTCACTACTTGAGAGACGCCAGCCGGATGTTCGATGGAGCCGACCAATCCGGTCAATTGCAGTCTCTTGGCTTCGAACGTGCCTATGAAGAATACCGTAGCCAACTTGAAGCACTGATTGGGCGTGGACAGATCGACTGTCTGTCGCATTTGGATCTGATCAAGATTCACGGCCTGGTGCCAGACACCTACGATCCGGCAAAATTTTTCGGACCAATCCTGGAGCAGATTGCGGGCGCAGGGTTGGCCATGGAAATCAATACCGCCGGCTGGCGAAAGCCCGTCGGGGAACAATACCCGACAGAACCGATCTTACGCTCCGCCTTAGCCCTTAGGATACCGATCACGATCTCATCGGATGCCCACTCTTATGCGCAGGTCGCGGAAGACTACGGAAAGCTGGACTCGCTGTTGGAGCGCATCGGGCTGGAGAAGCCGACGAGGTACTGGCAGCATCAGCGGCAGTAGCTGCGGGCCATTAGCAGCGCTGCTGCTACCATTATACGCCAGCCAGCGCCGGGCCTCTCGCGGAATAGGACCTATAGGACAGGTAAGACTTATATGCTCTATCCCATAGGTCCCATGAGCCCCATCCGCTCCTTCCCCCAAACCCGCCTCGCGACCCTGAGCAGTATTTCTCCCCGCAGCCCTCGCCGATACGCCTACACGCCTAGACGCTTCTTACCGCAGCTGCTCGTTCAACAACCGCAGCACCCCGAACAGTAGCAGCGAGCGCTCCACCAAACTCTCAGTGATCAAGAATTCGTTCTCGCTATGGATAGCGCCACCCCTGGCGCCCAAGTTATCAAGGTTCGGTAACCCATATTGGGCCAACCGATTCCCATCGCAGGTGCCGCCAGTCGGTTTGGCGTCGAGCTCGAGCCTGATTTCGGTTGCGGCACCTTGAGCCAGGGTGAGCAGCCATGAAATCTCGGGGGTCATCATTTTGGGCGGCGCCGTGAATCGACCAGTGAGTTCGGTGCGATACCGGTCTCCATCTTGCAAGAACACTCGGAGCTGCTCCATCTCTCGTTGAACCCAATCTTCGTCCTCTGCCGACGTGGTGCGGACGTTGATTTGGCAGGTCGCCACATCGGGGACCACATTGGTCGCGTCTCCGCCAGAAACGATCGCAGGATTCAAGAACACAGTCGGTCGCTCCGCATTGAGGCGCTGGCAGGCCAGAATAAACTGAGCCAGCGGAACGAGCGCGTTTCTGCCAGCCCCGGGATTTCGCCCGCTATGTGCCGCCTTTCCGTGCACTTTAAATGTAAAGGTGCCAGAGCCCTTCCTCGTTGAAGCCAGCGAACCATCTTCCAGAGCCGGTTCGAAGCCAAGGCCAAGTCGATGTTTCCCAGCTTCAGATTCAAAAAGCTCCGAGGAGATCGGTGAACCGATTTCTTCGTCCGAATTGATCATAATCGTCCAACCGAAATTCTTGCCCGGGACGAATCGTTCAAAAGCCGATAAGCCGCACAGCAAGATAGCGAGACCACCCTTCATATCGCAGACGCCTGGACCGAACATCTGGCCGTTTGCCGCCAGCACTGCCTGTTGTAACGGGTGTTCCGGGCTGTAGACAGTGTCGAGGTGACCAAAGAAAAGCACCTGTTGGGTGGCCTGCTTGCGTTTTCGAAAGATCGCGATTGGCCCGCTATCCTTTATTTCTGGGCGAAACAGTTCCGAGAACTCGGGCTCAGTCGCTTGAAAGCCGGCGCAGATCGCTTTTGCCGCCGAATTGAGGCCGGGAACGTTTCGACTCCCGGAATTAATATTCGACCAGGCCAGGACCTGCTGAATCAGTTCCGCCTGTTGTGCGTTGATCCATTCGGTCGCCGTCATTTCTGGAACGAGTAGATGGGTCCAAGCTCGAGGATCTGAGTCAACCTATCCAAAGCGGTTTCGATCTCCACCAGCAGCGCTGGGTCGCGAAAGTCCGATAGAGAAAGGGACTCCCGGTAATGGCATTTTACCCAAGAGGTCAATTCGTCGAAAAGCGGCTCGGAAAAAAATAATCGTGATGGAACCGCGCTTTGCTCTTCCTCATTCAAAACAACCCGAGTTCGCAGACAAGCAGGTCCACCACCGTTCTGCATGCTCTCACGCAGGTTCAAAAAGACCACATCTGCGATCACGGCATCCGCGCCTTTCACAAGGCCGGCTATTACTGCACGTACTTTCTCATTCTCCTCGGACTCTACAGGCGCAACGATGACCAGGCGACCATCGCTCCGAGTGACAATCTGCGAATTGAAAAAGTAAGATTGGACCGAGTCTACTAAGGAAAACTCGTTAATCTCGATTGCGCACAGACTTCGGTGCTGCGTCTCCTCAAACGCTTTCGTCAACCGGTCAACAACCGACCGGCCATCTGAAAAGGCTTCCGCATGATAAAGAAAGAGCGCTCCGTGGCCGGTCGAGATCACATCATTATGAAAGACGCCGGCATCAATCGCGGCAGGAGATTGGCGTGCAAAAACGACGGCTTCTTCGGGGAGTTGGTGTAAGCGTGCGATGGCTTGGCAAGCCTCCAATGTCTGGCGTTGAGGATATCGCGTCAGTGGGTTCGAGCCAAAGTGCTCTCGGCCATAAACAAATAGATGTGCCCCGGGACCTCTCTCGGAACCAACTAACCGGATGTGGTTTGCCGCACCTTCGTCACTAAAAGCGACCGTTCTTGGAAGCGGCGGATGATGTTTGAACAACGCGAAATCGGGAAAGACCTTTTTCAACAGACCAGCGGTTTCCTCTGCCTCTAAAGAACGGTGTAGATTCGATATCAGATTGGCCGGCGTGATATGCACACATCCGTCCCGGGAATCGCAGCTGGGCGCAAACATGGCGGCATTCGCGGACCACATCCCCGAAGCAGAGAACGCCGCCGATAACAGTGAAGGAGTCTGTCGAAGCGCCGTATCAATCATCTGTTGATCGGTGCCGCTAAAGCCCGCCCACCTTAATAGATCGAGACGGGGCCGGCTAAGCGGAGGGAGGATCGCTTGACCTACTCCCATCCCGGCCAAAACCCGCATTTTTTCCAGCCCTTGCAGCGCCGCCATACGCGGATGCGAAACCTGAAATCGATGGCCAACGGACGCGCGATTTCCCTCTGCTAGTCCCCCGTAGTGGTGTGTCGGCCCAACTAATCCGTCGAAATTAAATTCTCGATAAGCCAAAGTCACCTCGGAATAAAGATAACGCGACTGCCGATCTTGACCCGTAGCCGTTCCGCGGTTCGCGGTTCGATCGCGATATTCGCTGCATCCAGATGTTCAACGTCAGCAAGGCACGCTCGAAAATCCAAGGCGGCGTGTCCAATCAGACAAACCGAAGGATTGCCCAACGCGCGGACTTCAGCGACCTGCGTGGTGGTTGCCTCCCGGATAGTCTTGATTTCCGCGCGGTCTGCGATCACTAGTGGCCCGCCGTCGAAAATGTCGACCTCATTAGATCTACGGAATCCTTGATTCAGTAGAATCCGAAGAGCGGGTTCCGCATCGCGATGCACTTTGCCGATAACGGCTTGCGCGGCCAACGGCAACAGCGCTGGATAGATCGGATATTTCGGCATCAGGTCGCGAATAAAATCTTTTTGACCAATCCCGCTCAAAAAATCGGCCTCGGCAAAAGTCTGCGAAAAAAAGTGGCGGCCGATCGATTCCCAAAACGGCGATAGACCTTGTTCGTCGGTGAATCCGCGCAACTCGGCAATGACTCGATCGTCAAAGCGTTTAGGGAATGCCGCCATAAAAAGAAACCGGGCCAGCGACAATAATTGGCCAAGACCTGCTCTGCGAAAGGTTGGCTTTAAACAAAGGCTGCCAACCTCAGATGGCCCTTTGTGATCGAGCTTCAAATGGAGCACCTCCATTTCGCGGTCAATACTGAGCGGAGGATGAGAGAATCGCTCTTTATGCACCTCGTAAGTGTAAAACGGATCAAAACCACCTACCCTGGCGATGATGCCGGAGGTGCCCGCTATCTCTCCAGTGCCACATTCTTCCAGAACAAATAGATAGTGATCGCCGCCCGCCTTCTTTATGCGGTAATCGAAGGAACGTTCGGAGTGATGAACCAAATCCTCGAGAGCCGATTCCTCGGCTGGAAGCGAAGTCATCCCGTCCGTGATGGAAGTCGCCACGCCTTTCAGCCCCGACAGATCCTTTTCTTCTACTGGCCGCAGCACAAAATCAGGTGGCATCGATAGATTCTGGCTTCGGGCCTGACGGGCCGCCAGAAAAAAGCGTTGGTTAGTGGACGTAGCGGCGTTATCGACAGAGTGGAACCAGCCTCAGCGCGCGTCCACTCCGTCCACTTGGTCAACTAATACAGCACTCGTACAAGGTAGAGTCCTTCCGCCGGCGCAGTGTGATGCGTCTTTTCCTTGCCGGGTACCCGGAGAAGCTCCTTCAACCAATCCGAATCCTTCCGTCCCAAAGCAACCTGCACCAACGAACCCGTGATCATACGGACCATCCGATACAGAAACCCGTCCCCAGTAACCTCCAAGGTAACCAGCGCACCGTGGCGTCTCACTTGAATTTTTTGAAGCTTACGAACAGTGGTTTCCGGGGGCGTACCGCGATTGGCAGCAAAGGAGGCAAAGTCATGCTCACCGCAAAAAAATGCGGCATAGGTGATGAGATTCTCCAGGTCGAGCCGTTGAGGAACATGCCAAGCCCTCCCAACCTCCAAGGGATGTAATATTTCCGTGTTCCAGATCCGATACCGGTACACCTTTCCTTTAGCTGAAAACCTGGCGTGAAACTCCCCGGAAACACGACGGCAGGCGATGATCCTGATACCAGACGGAAGATTGGCGTTAAGAGCGACTCGCCAGGTCGCTGTCGGGAATCGTTTGGCAGGGACGTCTACATGAGCCGCTTGGGCAAGTGCATGTACTCCGGCATCCGTTCGTCCGGCGCCGTGCACTCTAGCCGGTCGATCAAGAATCTTCACCAATGCTGCCTCAATATGATCCTGGACTGCATTCTGGTTAGCTTGGCTTTGCCAACCCGCAAAGGTCCTCCCGTCGTAGGCGATGGTTAGGTGGAGGCGTTCAGTTGCGGGAGGAAGGGAGGCCTTCATCTGTACTCAGAATAGCAAATAGCAGATAGCAAATATTCCAGAGAAGAGCACCAGGGAGCGTGACCCCAATTTGCTATCTGCTATTCTGTTACTCCGCACTCCCAGCCTCGGCCACCGAGTCGAGATAGCTCTGAAGAAGCACTTGCGCAGCCACTTGATCGATAACCGGGCGGCTCTTTTTTATGTCGCGCCCGGCGGCATGCAAGAGACGTTGCGCCTCCACCGTGGTCAGGCGTTCGTCCCAAGCGATCAATTGCACGCCGGCAAATTCACTCTTTAACTGGGCGAGAAACAGCTTGGCCTTCTCGGCCGCAGGTCCATACGAACCATCCATATTCCGGGGGATACCCACCACAATTCGTGATACCCCTTTTTCCAAAGCGATTTGCTGCAGTCGCGACAAAAACTCAGAATCATTAGGAATCGTCTCCAACGGATGCGCTAACATGCCGAGATCATCGGAGACGGCGATCCCGATCCGGCTGGAGCCGAAATCGATTCCGAGGCAGCGCATCCTATTGGAATTGTTCCGGCAGGGTGCCAACTAGATTTTTTACTCGTTCAACATCGTGCCGGTGACACACCAGAATCGAATCCTGAGTCTGAACCACAATCAGGTCGTTCACTCCGACCAGGGCCAAATGGATTTTTTGTTCCGAGAAAACAATATTGTTGTTAGACCCTTCGCTGGTCACGGCAGTGTTGGAGGCATTGCCATTAGGTAATTGCTCGAGATACTTCGCGATGGAGGTCCAACTTCCAACGTCGTCCCAATCAAACGAAGCAGCTTTGACTACAACTCGGCTGGCCTTTTCCATAACCGCATAGTCAACCGAGATTTTTGGCAGCGTTGGGAACCGATCCTGAATTACCCGGGTCGGGTCGCTACTGTGCCGAATTGCTGAAATGAACTCCCCAAGCGCGGGCGCGTGTCGATTCAACTCCGCCAGGATCGCTTTTACGGACCAAATGAAAATCCCGGCATTCCAAAAGAAATTGCCGCTTTTCACAAAGGTCTCTGCCAGATCCGTGTCCGGCTTTTCTCGGAACCGGACGACTTCGAAAAAGTCGGGGACAGGTCCATCCACTTTCTTTCCGCGTTCGATGTAACCATATCCCGGACAGGCCCAGGTCGGCGTGATGCCGATAGTTACCAGATCACCGGTCTTAGTAGCGACCGTTGCCCCGGCCCGTAAATCGGCCTGGAACGAAATCTTATCTTTAATCAGATGATCGGCTGGGAGTACGACCATCGTCGCATCCGAATCTCGGGCGGCGATGAGACCGACTCCAAGAGCGATCGCCGCGGCGGTATCTTTCCTGGCCGGTTCCGCAAAAATGTTCTTCTGCGGATGCTGCGGCAGCAGTTTTCGCACAGCGTCCTCTTGTTCCTGGTTGGTCAGGATCAAGATGTTCTCCGGCGGGATTAAGCCGGATAGCCGGAGAATAGTCTCTTCAAGTAACGTGTTTTCGTTAAATAGGGCGAGCAGCTGCTTAGGCCTCTCCCTTCGGCTTAATGGCCAAAAGCGTGTCCCGCTACCGCCAGCCAGCACCAGAGCATAAAAATTATTCGACATTGGTCCAATCTCGCTAGAACTATTGCCTCGGAAAAAAAGTAGTTTGTGAGCCCTAGCGAATATTCTCTAGGTTTGCCGGAGGGCAACCAAACAACGTCGTAACTTGACATTTTACGGTTGGCGAAATGAGCTGGAGCAAAATACCGATATCTGATAAAAACGATCAATCTTCCGCTATGACCAGCGAACATGGCAAACCACTAGTGCTGTCGCTTACATCGGCCGCTTTGTTGACAATTTCTCAGGGGGCGGTTGGCTGCGCCTTGGGAATATTATTCTCCGATAAGCTCGACAAAAAGAACCGCACTTTGGTCGGTTTAGGCTTCATTTCTTTAGCTTTAGCGACAACCGTGCCGGCGCTGGTGAACGTCGTCGTTGATTTGGTCAACGGTCCCAGTTCAAAACTCGGTGTCCGCCGGCGCCTTCGATCGATTCGCGAAGACTCCGGGCTCCACGAGGAAGAAGTGTTCTAGGGGTACGCGCCGGTAGGGCGAAAACCCGACTTCGCAGGGCCTACGTCGCGGCCTAACTGAACACGTACCTCGACCTAGAGCAGGGCCGCGCCAAAGCGTAGCGACGGCGGGTCTCGGCGCGCTCAGGGCGCATTACCTCCCAAAGCTGAGTCCGCGCCGGATTTGAGCCGTGTGGGTGGCCGGCTCTCGCCATGAACCGTACATTCTCCAAACCGCACCCAATGGATCCAATTTATTTTGCTGGAGAGCCTTGTCCGAAAAATCGCGTCTGAAGCGAAGCCAATCCCACCCACCCGGCTCAAATCCAGCGCGGAGCCGTGTCATCTAGATGGTCATTCTGTGCGCGCCGAGACCCGCCGTCGCTACGCTTTGGCGCGGCCCTGCTCTAGGTCGAGGTACGTGTTCAGTTAGGCCGCGACGTAGGCCCTGCGAAGTCGGGTTTTCGCCCTACCAGCTTCATTTGCCATTTCTGCCATTTTTCGGCGTAATACTGATATCACCAGGCCCGCTGGTGACCAGGGAGTCCGGCGGAACGCTGCTCATCAAGAACACGTTTGCGCCAATGGTGGATCTTGCGCCGATCACGGTCTCACCGCCCAGGATCGTCGAATTCGGATAGATGGTCACCCCATCTTCAACATCGGGATGGCGCTTGCCGCCTTTCTTAATCCTTCCTTCCTCATCCTTTTTAAAGCTGCGAGCGCCCAACGTTACGCCGTGGTACAGCTTCACCCCGTTCCCGATTTCGCAAGTCTCGCCAATAACGACCCCGGTTCCATGGTCGATAAAAAAGTACGGTCCGATCTTAGCACCCGGGTGGATATCGATCCCGGTCCGGCTATGGGCCCACTCGGTCATAATTCGAGGCACCAGAGGCAGCTTTTCCAGGTAAAGTATATGAGCGGCCCGTTGGATGGCGATGGTTTCGATGCAGGGATAACTTAGAATTATCTCCTCAAAGCTCTGGCTTGCCGGATCCCCTTCGAAGGCTGCTTCCACATCCGTACGCAGCAGTTCTCGTATCCGCGGGAGTTGTTCCACAAGATGCAGAACGACCTCTTCCGCCCGTTTGTAGGGGCATTCAGGCTCCTGAACTCGAAGGCTCTTAAAAGTTTCAACGCGGAGACGTTCTGCGAAATTGAGCAGCCGGCTTGACGTCAGTTGGCTAATTCGTTTCGACGCCATCGGTTCTTCGTCATGGAAGCCGGGGAACAGGATTTGCAGCAGATCCTCACAGATCTGGGCTACTGCGCCTTTCGAAGGCAAATTTAGCCCGTCTATGTTGTTGATTCCTCCGACCCGGTTATACGAATCGAGGAGCTCACCCAACAGCGCCGTGACGCTCTTTTCCATAACACCGGACCGTAAGATAGTTTCGGCGGAGGCGCCAATTCCATTCGCACAATTCGTCTTGGAATTAATCTCGCCGCAGAATTCGGGCCCCTTGGGAAGGTCGAGTTAGGATCGCGCTGCATTGCGCGCCGGTAGCTCTCAGATATTTCTTTTGCATGCTGTCGATGATCTTTTGAGCCACTTCTGACCGGATCAACGAAACTGTCGAACCTCCAAAACCACCACCGGTCAGGCGTGATCCGATAACTCCGTTAGTGGATTTGGCAATTTCAACTAAGGCATCCAGATTAGGTGTGCTGTTTTCAAAATTATGCCGCGAGCTTTCATGCGAAGCGAACATTAGCTCACCAAAGGCATCGACATCACCGGCTAGCAGGGCTTCGCGTCCGGCAAAGACTCGTTCATTTTCACCAGTGATATGTAAGGCTCGTCGCTTAACTAAAGGGTCGAGATCGCTATTCAGTACCTGAGTCGTAGTTGTGTCCCGAAGAGCCGTAACCTGAAGAGCAGCGGCCGCGGCCTGACATTGCTCTCGCCGTTCGTTGTACTCACCTCCGGTCAATGCATGCGGTATTCCTGAGTTGAGCAGTAATAAAGAGACGCCGTCCGGCAACTGATAGGTTTGTGCAGCAATCGAGCGGAAATCTAAGAGAATAGCCCGGTTATCCTCCCCAAATATAGAGGAAGCCTGGTCTAGAAGGCCGCATTTGACGCCGACGAACTCGTTTTCCGCTTTCTGACATAGCTGGGCGATTTTCATGGGAGGCAGCGACCAGTTAGCTAAGTCGATGGCAGCAAAAGCAGTGGCAACTTCGAGTGCTGCTGAACTCGAAAGGCCTGCGCCAACTGGTAAATCGCTGGCGATCTCGATGCCGAGCCCAAGAACGGGCCACCTCACCGCCATTAGTTCCCGAATCACACCAAAACAGTAGTTAGCCCATGGTTCGGTAGCAGATGGCGAAAGTTCATCTAAGTGTGCGCTGGCGGTACGCTGGTTGGTTTGTGAACTAACCTCAATTTGCCGCTGCCGAAGCCGATGAACAGAGGCGGTGACACCGCAATCGATAGCGGCTGATAGCACCACACCTTCATTGTAGTCGGTGTGATTTCCAAGGATTTCGACGCGACCTGGGGCAAAAGCTACAACGCGGTTATGCATGATTCTTACTAGTCTGTAATATTAAAAAATATGTGTTTTTGAGCTGCACGGGCTGTATAGTTCTATATATAATGGTAGAATTGTCATACATTTACCCGAACTTCTCTTGCAAATAGAATAACGAAGCATAATTTCTGCCTGTGAAATTATCCTCCGCCTCATTAAGAAAAGCAGCCGACATTCAAGAACGTATCGAACGTTTGGAATCGGAGCTGGAGCAATTATTGCAGGGCGAAACAGCAGCCAAGCCGGTTACTCCTAGCCTGGCGCCAACCCCGCGACTAACCCGAAGAGGTAGGCGCGGTCGGTCGACTAGAGCTGCTGCTTTGAACGGACGCGGACGTGGTCGCCGCTCAACTTCGCCCAGTGGACCATTGGCTCCGGCGGTTGTGCGTGTCCTGAAATCGCGCGGGGCGCCAATGGGCGTGTCCGATATTCTAGACGGTCTCATGTCTAACGGTTACAAGTTCAATTCCCCAGAACCGAAGAAAAATCTGTTCGCCCGGATCTATCGCTTGAAAGGCGTCCGACAAGTCGGTCCTGGTAGATTTGCCGCTGAATAGTAGCAAGGACCGTTAACCTGTCCCGGGAGAACGGGTTACCCAAGCTGGTAGCCCGTAACCGGCAAAATTGCGTTTAGAGTCGTTGAATCATCATTCGGTCTTGGCGACGCGCAAAGCGAGCTAGCAGTTAGCCGGTCAACGGGTCCAGCGGCCCTTTAACCGCCACTATCGACCGTTAAGCACTTGGGCTGACAAGTTCAGTCCAGCCACAGCTTTGCTCTAGCGCGACAGATGAGCAATTCGGCGCGCACTATTTACCGTGTCGATCTGATCAATCGATTTATCGCGCCGAATCGCTTTGATTCGCGGAAACCGAAGTGCTAACCCGCTGGAATGCCGGTCACTCGGCTGGATGGAATCGAAGGCCACCTCTAAAACTATTTGAGGCACGACTTCGCGTAGGCGGCCGATCTTTCGTGTGGTCGTGCGCTGGAAGTGTTCTGTGAGTTCCTCAATTTCGGCGTCAGTCAAGCCGGAATAAGCCTTGCCGATCGTTTCCAGTCTGCCATTTTCCGAATTTCTAACCGCAAAAGTGTAGTCACTGAGCACGTGACTCCGTTTTCCGTGTCCCTGTTCGGCGCCTACCACCACCACGTCCAGAGTTGCCAGTTCTCGCTTAAGTTTGATCCAGCTTCCACCTCTCCTTCCGGGCTGATACGAACTACTCGGATCTTTCAGCACAAGGCCTTCTGAGCCCAAGTCGCGGGCGGCAATAAATGCCGCCTCGATCTCGCTAGCCGTGGCCACGACTTGGTTAGGTAAGCGTTGAATCAGTTTAGGTAAAGCAAGGGATTCCAGCAGCAATCGGCGCAAGTGTAGTGGTTCCCTCACCAGACTTCGATTGTCCAACAACAAGAGGTCAAACGCCATAAAGGCAATCGGTATGTCATCCGTGTCGAACAGATCGCGTGCGCGCTTGCGACCTAAACGGCGCTGCAGATCGAAAAAGGTCAGTTTCTTGTTCGCATCGAAAGCAATAATTTCACCATCAAGAATCAGATTTTGCGAGAACGACAGTGCTGCCAACTCGGGGAACTGTTGCGAGATATTGTGCAGGTCTCGACTGTAAACTTCTACCCTATCGGCACCTGCATGTAACTGCGCTCGAACCCCATCAAACTTTTGCTCAGCAAATGCCGGTGTACTGGAGAAGTCGTGTTTAAGCCGTTCTGCGGCCGCTTCTGCTGTCGGCTCCGGAATGGCTAGCATCGACATTACCGGTCGGAAAAGCGCAATCTTAGCCGTGGTCAGGAGGTCTTTTTGGGCTAGCAACGCGGTTTCGCCCAGATCTCCGGTGAGCATATGAGCCTCCCTAACATCTTCCGTTGATCTGGTAAACGCCCGCCCAATGCCCTCCTCCACCAGGCCTTCTTTCAACCCGATCCGCAGATCTCCGGTCAAAATGCGGATTACATAACTTCCATTCAAGGCATTTGAATGGTGTAGCCATTCCGCCAATAGCGAGGCTTTCGCGAGCGGTCCCCGGGCCTGCTCCAGCCGTTCAAACCAATTTCGCGTCTCTGCCAATGAGTTGAGTCGAGGAGCAGTCCGGCTCAAGAGCACTTCGTAAGCAATCTTACCCGCATCTCCGTAAGCCGAAGCTATGCGACGAAACTCGGATTCGGTTAGTCTGGTTGCTTGTATGAGCCCCTTACGAATCACCGACCAACCAACTTGCAGGGTCCTAGTGTCGGCTCGAGAGAACGCGCGGCCAGTCAAGAAAATACAAGCTACCCGCAGATCAGACTCCGACAGTTTACTTAGATAATTTGCCAACAGCTCGACCTTTTTCAGCTTGCCGGTCGAACGGCCAATCTCCTCACAAAGCTGGGCAAAATCGCCGAAGCTCCCTCCCCTGACCGGCCCGACTTCTACAATTTTTGGGACCGTTGGTGTTTCGTCAGCCGGTAGCGAAATGGATAGTTCAAGTTGATTGCCTTCTCCTAGAGCCCAAGCTTCGATCCCTCGGCGTCGTAAATCTTCTGCAAATTCGCGCGCATAGCCGTGCACGGTCAAAACGCGTTTTGGCTGAATCAGCTACACATAACGAAGCAGATCGGGATAGTCCGCGTGATCCGACAAAGGAAATGCAGCATCGCATTGGTAACGATGCACAGCGCCCGGATTTAGTGCCCAACCCGTAAGCATAGCAGTCCGACGCGGTTTAATACTCTGGACTAGTCTCGTCCCGTTCACATAAGGCGGGCAAAGCAGAACGCTGCCGGCAAGATCATCTCCCCGATAAAGACTAAATGGGGGTAAGTGATGAAATTTATCGTTGTAGACCTTTGTCATTTGATAAACGCTGGAATGCAGCCGGACCGGTAGATCGGTACCATGCAATGCGGCGAGAATTTCCTGCGCCTTACCAAGAGAGTACCCAAATAGAATCGGGGTAGCTCCCTCTTCGATAGTCTCGCGACAAAATTTAATCAACTCCGCAATAACCTGTTCGGTGGGAGGAAACACAAATCGGGGGAGACCGAAGGTAGTTTCCATCACCAAGGTCTCTGCTGGTCGCCAAGCAATCGGTTCGGCCGCGCGTCCGGGCCGGAGCTTGAAGTCACCGGTGTACAAAAATGAGCCGGCATCGCTTTGCGCAAATAGTTGCGCCGATCCATAGATGTGACCGGCGGGCAACAGGGTTAGTTCAGCGCCTCGAAAGGGAAAAGGAACTTGGAACGATAACCGGTGTTCAATACGATCGCCGGGCAGGCGCAGCTCCATGAGTTGCGCAGTAATCTCTGTTAAAATGACCTCGCGGTGATTTCCAATGTGGTCGCCATGGGCATGAGAGATGAATGCCGTTGTTCGCTCATCCCACGGATCAAGCCATAGATCTAGTGATGGTAGATAGACACCTCGTTCGTATTGAACATCGATCATCAGGAGACGCTTCGGCCTAACTAATGCGATAACATTGCATGCCCAGGGCCTGGAGGGGAGCCGCTTTTACGCGTTGAAAAACCTCACCACAGGAGCGGAGCTAACACGTCCGGAGACACAGCAAAGCCGGCTGGCAGGCGGCTCCCGGGAACTACCCAGCGTTATTCTTGCCAAGCGCCCTATTCCGAAGCGGATCCAAACGCACCGCTGATCGACCTGCATCATCATGTCACGTTCCCGGGAGCCACCTGTCTACCCCGAAGTCTTTCCGTGGCTGCCGAGCTACAGAACTGCCACCGTATCCCGCGGCCGCGGGACAGCTCCCCTCCAGGCGTTGAGTGAAAGACGCACCGAGAACGTTCACAAAGACCTCCGATTTGCAGCCTCGTGGCGGCTCCCAGCCGTGCGACAACGGTCCCGGCCCTTGGAAGAAACTGCGAATTGACACAGCCATAAGAGCTCGGTTTTATGGTGTTAATGAAGAAGGCGCTTGGCGTAGCATTCTTTTTTCTCGTGTTGGCGGAGAGTTTTTCCCTCGCTTACGAGAATCCTTTGCCTCTGCCGCAAGCCAACGTGCTGCCTCTCGAGCTGAGCGATCAGTTTGAGTTTCGCAAATTCGATATTTTCATCAACGCGCAGCTCCGTCCCCGGGCCACTCCGATGGTGACACGAGAACTAATGGTTTACATGGAGCGTCACCGGTCCACGTGGGGAGCAATTGACGGCCAGGAGACTAATGCCAAGACGGGCGAATTCTTTACCTTCTTCTGGCGTGCGAAGCGCCAGGCAGATCTGACCTTGCGTTTCGAGTATCGACAGTCCAATCTTAAGAATCTAGTACAAGCGAGAGAAATATATTATCCAGCGGCCCGCGGGAGCCATGAGTCTCATTTCGATATCTTGGGGAACGACTATTCAGAGGACGGACGC
>JAFAHI010000593.1 GCA_019237325.1 Verrucomicrobiota bacterium
GACCACCACGACTTCCTCGGCCTGCTCTAGCTGTTTTTCGGCGTAGAGCAAAAACTCTTCTTTGCTCCGCCATCTCTGTACCACTCCCACCGAGTCGTTATCGATCTTTCGCGCCGCCTCATAGCTCTTGAGGTGCACATCGACTCCGATCACGATTCGCTTTGCTTTTGGCCCTTTTTGGTCGTTCTGTTCCTTGCTTACGGCGGTAGGTGCCGCTTTGAGTTTATAATTCATATTTTGTCAGGCTGCTGCAGATCCGGCAGCCTGACAACACCATGGCATCTACCAAGTTCGGGCGATGCGAATACTCCAATCTGTCATCTGTCATTTGTTATCTGTCATTTCTTTGTCGCTGCTTTCGCCTGATAAAACTGGTTCATTCCCAGCAGAAAGGGATTACTATACCCAGACTGGGCCGCCAACCATCGACCCGGCGGGGCGGTATCTGTTTAAATTCCATTCCTATGTCTCACTCGGTGGAATCCCATCTACGGCTCGACATCACTGAGTACGACGAGTTGATCCGTCGATTTATTCCTGGTTACGACGAGATGCTGAGTGAACTGGCTGACTATTTGGCGTTCTACCTGGTGGATCGAGAGCGGCCTCAGGTATTGGATCTTGGCACAGGGACCGGCTCGTTAGCGGCTTTGGTTCTGAAGCGCATCCCGAACTCCACTGTTATTGGGATCGATACGGATCCAGCGATGATCGTCGAGGCGCGGGAACGGTTGGCGGATTTGTTAGCCAGAGTTACGCATGTTCTCGGAGACTTTTTCGGTCCGTTGCCGCACCCTTCCGATGCCTGTATGGCCTCGTTGGCGTTGCACCATGTTCGAGAGCTAGCCGAAAAACGGCGTCTGTACCGCAAGATCCTCGGTGCGTTGGCTCCTCACGGCATTTTTATTAATGCCGACGCGATGTTCGCTGAGAATAGCTCGTTAGAGCAATGGATGCGGTCAGGTTGGGCAAAGCATCTTATTGCTAGCGGCTTCACTAAGGCCGAGGCGGACTTACATTTTCAGCAATGGTCAACGGAAGATCGATACTTCGAGATCCAAACTGAGCTGCATCTCCTACACGACGCCGGTTTTACTAACCTGGAAGTCGTTTGGCGCCGGGGCCCCATGGCGGTTATTGCGGGGCATAAGGGGGAGAAGTGAAAAGTGAGAGGTGAGAAGTGAGAGCTGATTAGTTGCTGCTCGAGGGCGCTGGGTGACAGCTAAGCCAAGGTAGGAGCCTAACGACGGTGAATGCCGTGCGCCTTGCAACGCGCCAGAACTACCAACAACCAACAACCAATAACCTCTCACCTCTCACCTCTCACCTCTCACCTCTCACCTCTCACCTTCCAGCCCCTTCCCCCTCCGCAGCGCCAACTTGTCAAGGGGGAAACCGGCCGGAAGGCTGCTTCTTGCTTGCTTTCACCTACTTGTATTTGTTAATAGACAGGCTCTTATAATGATAAAGCTCCTGGAACCCCGACTTCTCCGCGGGGAAGCAGAATTGCTAGAGGAAAGTGTCTCGCAGCGAAGAGACCGTGGTTTTGCGTCGCTTCGGTTCCGACAAGTTGCTCCTCCGACTGACGAAGCATTCATTAGCCGCTTGGCTCTTAGGCGGTTACAGACCCATCTATTGTCCGATCACTTCCTCGGGAGCGTAATGGGAGCTGCCAAAAACCCTAATGCGGAAAAATGGGCGGTTTCTTCCCGACAAAAGCTTTTCAAGCAAAACGTGGAGGGACTCCGGCGCGATCTTCAGGAGCTCGTCGTGGAGACGGTCACCGATGAGATGCATGATCTCTCGATTTTCCAAGTTGAAGGATCCAAGTTGTGGAGAGGTAGCGAGAGATATCCTTCTTTGCGCGCCTATGCCGCCGATGCGGCGGCGCAGAAGTCTTTTCTGCGAGCGAGTTCCGGGCGCGATATTCCAGACCTTTTCGAGCGAGCGATGCTGGGCGCCACCGATGAGTTGTTTAACGAAAACCTCTTGCCGAGGGTAACTCGCCGTAGTTGGGATGAGACTTATTGGTGGTCAGAATCGATCCATTGGCCGGCGTTGGGTTCGCTGCTCCGGTTGTGTCTCCATCGAAATATTGATCTGCATTTTCGGGCTCAAATGGTGATTGTGGATCTAAACGCAGCTGCGCTGACCCGGCTATCCAACAATTGGAAGGTAGTTCTATGCACCAAAGCGGTGTGGGGAGCGATCAATCATGTCGTTCGCACATTGGAGGTGCCCTACTTTTACATGATCATCCCGGTCGAACCGAGCGGTGAGATGCGGAGTTTTCCAGCGGATATCGTGGAACTGCGTAACCAGAACTCAGCGGTGGAAGACTATCTTGTCTGCCTCCCCGCCGGTGACCCGCATGCGGAATCACTCGCTGCCGAAGTCTTACTGCGTTCGGACACGGTAGACGTAGTCTCCAATCTTCCTCAGTTGATTGAACGTCTGCCCGGCGAGCTTCTTTGGTGACGGAGGGGCGTCGCATTCCGCTCGACCGGCCCGCACGCGGGTCGATGCCAATGACTGTTTTCAGGTAACAGGCTTCCAATAGACGCGACGCCCACGGATGGTGCTCGGCATGATAAACGCGCCGGATTCCCAGGGCGTCGCGTCTATCAGAAGGTGTTACCTGCAGCGATTTCCGGCGTCGACACACGTGCGGGTTGCGGACACGGAATGCATCTTCCGATCGGTAACGTGCATCATTCGTGGAGTAACACTACGCTTTATTCATGCTCGATGCACGATTTTGGGCGCGACCAAAAAACCGCCTAGACGCACCTAGAGCGACACAGTCCGAACGGCTTGAGCTTCTCACCTCTCACCATTCGACGCGCCTGAAGCTTGCTCACGCCAGGCTTCTCACCTCTCACCTCTCACTTCTCACATCTTAACAGTAGTGTTATTTCCTTGTTGATTTTTCGTTCCCAGAGCATAGCCTCGGCTTTGTTCCCCCGTCGCTGACGTGCGTCAGCAACCATTCAATCGGTGCCCGGGTCGGAAAGATCGCCACTATGAA
>JAFAHI010000756.1 GCA_019237325.1 Verrucomicrobiota bacterium
CATGCCATACGTGCGAGGCCCCGCTCAGGGCGTAGATCGCAGTCTCGTGGCTCGCGTGCTTATGCACAAAGGCACGCCCGCCGGGCGGCATGGTAAGAAGCTGCATATGGATCGCCTTCGCGCCAACCGACTCCGCCGAAATGCCTATGGCGTATTGCAGCCCTTGTTTGCCGATGAACGACTCACCGGGACGAAGCTGTTTGCAAACTGAAATCGTCTCTTGCATTGCGGGGATCAAACCTCGCTTTCAGGTTTGACAGTCCTCGCTCGTAGAAAGAACCACCGCCTCTTCCTACCCCTCCCAGTTAGCAGATAAGGGTTCTGCTCTCGTGGTAATTTTGCGGTCTTCATAAGTATCTGAACCATCCTCACGTACGATAGATGCGAATTGCAGGGCGCCGGTCGTCCTTGTCTCAAACGCCGGAATTGGTGTCCGAGAACGTCTCAAATCACAATACGGAAAGATCACAAAGGACACGAAGACAGAAAGAAACCCGCGCCAAGACCCAAAGACGCAAGGTTTAAGATAGAGAGCCGGGAGGTGATTGTTGAAAGAGCGCAACCTAGTGCGGCCGCGTAGCGGTGGAACATTTATAGCCTCTAGGGCGCAGCCCTAGGTATTTCGCAAAAATAAGCGATCGAGCGCTGTAAGCGCGGCGCGGGCGTAGGGTAGACGGATGATCCCCAGGACTTGCGATCTTTTCGTGCAGGATCGCGCTTTCAGCGCTAAACGCTTTTTTTTACACCGTTCCTAGGGCTTCGCCCTAGGCTATAAATATTTCACCGCTACGCGGCTCTACTAGGCCTCCGCTTTTGTTTTGGCTTGCGCTTTTTCTGCCTTTTCGTGGCCGTCTTCTCTTTGCGTCTTGGCGTCTTTGCGTGAGATTTTTCTGTCTTTGTGGCCTTTGTGGTCTTTGCGTACTGTGCGGATCGAATTTAGCTAGCGATGGGTTACAGCGAATCCAGTGCTGGGCCAATTACCAGCCTACCTTTATCCAACACCAGCTCGCCGTCGACATAGAGAGTAGCATTTCGAATGAGGCCATCGAGGTGAATGGGTACGCTTACAGTACCACCCATCCCGGCGTTATTACCAAGAGCGATGTGGACCGTACCTAAGACTTTTTCGTCTTCCAGAATCTCACCCGAGACAATTGCCCGATCGTTAGTGCCAACTCCCAATTCGGCGATGTTATAAGCCTGGGGTCCGTGGACCGAGAGTTGGCGATCCAGCGCCCGGGCCGCCTCCGAGGTCGAGACGATCCGCGCAACACCGTCTTCGACCTGCAATTCCATCGGCTCTGCCAATATACCAACGTCGGCGACCGACCCATCAAAGATAATTTTACCATTCGCGGTGCCTTCCATCGGTGCAAAGAAAGCCTCACCCGCCGGCAGATTACCAAAATTTCCCGGCTGAGTCAGCAGACCGGTGTCGGCGCGAACGCTCCGGCCTTGGCGTTCCAGCTCAAGGTTGGTGCCGAGCTCACTCTGCACTTTGAACTTTGAACCTTGGCTTAGCTTTTCGGCGACACGTTTCGTTAGAGCAGCAATGCCTCGGTAATCGGCCGTTAGACATCGGTCGACCATTTCTTTGGTTATGGTGGGAAGGCTAGCGCCCCTTGCTCCGCGCGCGGACGCGTTCCGGCGCGCTTGGGTATGCGAAAGCGACTTAGTCGTTGGACAAAGAAAGACGTTACTTTCCGCCATAAGTTGAGCGATCGCTGCTGGCGGTTCCTCTCCGCTCGTCTTACGCGGCAGCATCTCAGCAAAAATCACTTCAGCTCCTTTGGCTCTCGCTTCTTCCCAAAAAGCGCGCGCAATCTCGATTCGGTCGGAATCGGCGCTGTCGGTCACGATCGCGACGACCTCGCCGGCTTGGATGGCCAGGCAATGCTCAACAACGTTCCGAGCGGCTCGAGTTAATGCAGTGTCGGTTGATTTCATAGTTACGGTAGGGACGAACTCCCGCTCGTCCGCACTCTATTGCACCGCAGATACCCGGACGAGCAGGAGCTCGTCCCGACCGACGGCTAATTAGCGTTAGCGCTAACATACTGTCCCGGCGTCATGCCAAATGCGCTCCGAAACCGCTTAATAAGATGGCTTTGATCGACGAACCCGACTTCGGCAGCGACTAAGGCTGGCGATCTCCCAGCCCGAAGCCGGCGCCGCGCCTCTCGCAAGCGCACCTGCGTCAAGTAACCATGCGGTGGCAATCCTATCTCACGGCTAAATTGACGGAGGAGCGAAAACCGTCCCACTCCCGTCAGCGCAGACAGGTCCGAAAGAGAGAGAGCTTCATGGAAATGAGCCTCCAGGTATTGCCGAATCGACCGGACGAGCGGCGTGTGGCGACTATCGGGAGCCACGATACGGCCGTCTGCGTGATGGCCTACCAGAGCGGTCAGGAAAGTTAACATTCTGCTCTCGGCCTCTAAGGCGCCTAGGGAACCCGTTTCCAAAGCGCGATGCATTTTCAGGTGCGCGGCGGCCAGTTGCCGGTCTTCGACGATGGTCGAGCGGAAGAGCGGAAAAAGATTGGATCGGAGACCGAGGCTGTCGGGGTCGAGCAACCGCCCCAACGCCTT
>JAFAHI010000145.1 GCA_019237325.1 Verrucomicrobiota bacterium
TGTACCCAAAGTGGGCGAAACATTGACACTGGTTAAGGTGGGCGGAGCGATTACGAACCGGTTCAATCACTTTATCGATCCATATACCACTGGTCCCGGACTTAACACGATCGATCTGGTTTACAGCTTGCACACGGTCGACCTTGAGTTCCTCAACATTGCACCGCCCACATCCCCAACACCTGCGGGCAAAATTACCACGCTTAACTTTGCGTCGTTTGCTCAGACCCCAAATGAATTTGCAGCTGGTGAATTGCTGGATGCAGTCGAGCTCAGACCCGAATTCGGTAGTCTACTCAATTTCTTTTTAGCACAACTCTTTGGCGATATCCCCGCCGAGTTGGCGGTCATTGGGCCGCAATCATTCACTTCCTTTTATGAAATTAGCGTCTCGGATGCGAACATCCAGCGACTAACGTTAGAGAATCGCTTGGACGACATACGTGCCGGTTTGGGCTCGCTTAATGAAGCGTCAACCGAGGGTGGGACGGTCGGACTACAAAAGAGCAGTGGCTTTACCAAGGACGATAAGAACCGGGTTGAACCCGTCTTACAACCAGCGCGCCACCCGGTATTTGATGTATGGGCAAGCGGATTTGGCGATTTCGTGCATGTCGATTCGGACTATAACGCCAGAGGTTACCGGTTCACGACCAGCGGATTCGATCTCGGCTTCGATTATCGGTTCCTCGATCATTTCGCAGTAGGTGTTATGGGCAACTACACTTACGCATGGACCGATCTGCGACCGGGCACAATCACTGTAAACAACGGCCGAGGCGGGTTGTATGCCGGTTACTTCACCGGCGGTTATTATCTCAACCCAGGGGTCTATGGCGGATACAATACCTACGATACGAGCCGTCACGGACTAGGCGGTATCGCCACTGGAAACACCGACGGCCAAGAATGGAGTGGTTTTGTTAGTACTGGGTACGACTTCCATCACGGTAATTTCACTATCGGTCCGCTTGCTTCTCTTCAATACACCAACGTGTATCTCAACAGCTTTAGCGAGACGGGCTCCTTCCTGCCGCTCAATATCCACTCCGACTCGGAGGAATCGCTACGCAGCGATGTCGGTTTCAGAACCTATTACCAATGGCATACCGGCAAGGTTGTTGTCGCGCCTTACCTGAAAGCCACCTGGGAGCATGAGTTTAAATATTCGGCACTGCCGATCACCGCTGGCCTGGCGGAGTTTCCTGGCACGAATGAAACCTTTGTCGGTCCTGTCGAAGGTCAAGACAGCGCTGTCGTCAGCGCCGGTGTCTCCGTACAATGGACTCAGAGCGTGTCGAGCTACGTCGGTTACGATGGCCAGTTAGGCCGGGGCCGATATAACTCGAATGCGGTAACTGGTGGCGTCCGGGTTAGTTGGTAGTAAGAGCATTCGTGGAGCGCTGCCTCGCTTCCGCCTTCGCCAGGCCTACGGCGCGACAGGTAGCGAGGCCGACGGTGAGCAAGGAAATCGACTAAGCCAAGGTCACAGCTGTGTCAGTGCTTTATGTCTGTCCTGTAAAAGAGAGCAGCATAATAAGTGTCTCTGCGGAATCGCGGGCCTTGTTCACCATCGGCCTCGCTACCTGTCGCGCCGTAGGCCTGGCGAAGGCGGAAGCGAGGCAGCGCTCCACGGTGAAGTCGACCGCTTGCATTCGATGCCTTGCCACGTCTTCGTACAAAGCGCCTCCAGCCTACGACGGGAGTGCATCGTGAGAGCGGGACAAGCTCTCATTGATTGAGCTTCTGTCAGCACCGACCGAATCGGTGGACGACGACGTGGTGTGGCCAGGAAAACGGGCAAGCGGCCAAAAACAGATTCTCAAGAACCGCGAAAACCCGTCGCGCCGTAGGCCTGGCGGAGGCGGAAGGCGCAAAAAGTGCAAAAATTTAACAGAAGGTTCCAATGTCAGTAAACAAAGCGAGCGAAGCGTGGTTTTGTTGTTTAAGACCTTAGTGAACTTTGCGATCCTCTGTGAAAGCCATGCCGATTTATGCACCGGTGTTCAGAGGATTAAGTGAGGCCGGTATCCGGTTTATCGTTATCGGAGGGCACGCGGTTGTCTTGCATGGCTATCAGAGAAATACTTTCGATCTGGATTTGCTTGTACCCGACCGTCTTTTGACTCTGGCTAAAACTGCCCTGCAGAGGCTTGGGTATAGTCCGTATTTCGAATCCGAAGCTTTCCTGCAGCTCACGGCGCCCAGATCGTTACCTCCTCTGGACATCATGGTCGTCGACGGGGGAACTTTTGAGCAAGTAGTACGATCTGGAGAATCTAGGGTCTTGGACGATGAACAGATTTTGATTCCAGACGCAAAACGCTTGATTGCGATGAAACTTCACGCACTCAAAGCGGTTACTCGGGCGAGGCGAGAACAGGATTGGGCCGATATTGTCGGAGTGATTCGAGCGACCAACCAAGCGATTGAAGATACAGAATTACGCGAGATAATTGAAAGATATGGACCATCAGGAGCCTTTGCCGAGCTCAGACACAGGCTCGGATGATCTCCTTCGTTTGCCGACTCCAGCGAAACCTGTGCTGGAACATCCGCCGCTGACCCTGGAGACTATGGTGTTACAAATGGAGGCTTTGCTTGCCGCGGCGAGCCTTGGCCCCGACTTCGAAGCGGCCCGACTCGCGGGCAAAAATCCAGAACGGTTCCGGATTTAAGACTGGAGCCGACATGAAGATAGCGCATGCCGGTACGCCGACCGGCGCCACGCGACAGCGTAGCGCCTCCTAGCTCCTAGATTCTGGCTCCGATCTAAACGGCCTCGCAAGCGAGGCAGCGCTCCGGGCTAGGCCATCGCTTTCTTGTAGCGGTCGTCGACGTAATCCCAGTTCAACACGCTCCAGAATGCCTCGATATATTGAGGACGCCGGTTTTGATGTTTTAGATAGTACGAATGCTCCCAAACATCGATTCCAAATAACGGGACTTGATGCTTAGATATCGGGCTATCCTGGTTCGGGGTAGAGGTGACCTCGAGCTCTTTTCCGTTTAAGACCAGCCAACCCCAACCGCTGCCGAAAACTTTCGCGGAAGCTTCTGAGAGCTTCTTCTTGAATTCGTCGTAGCTGGAGAACTTCTTATCGATAGCGGTCGCTAACTCTCCGGTAGGCTTGCCGCCTTCATTCTTTTTCAGGGTCAACCAAAAAAGCGAATGGTTATAATGACCGCCGGCATTGTTACGAACTGGGGTGCGAATTTTCTCCGGAAGTTGATCCAGCTCAGTAAGTAGTTCTTCCAGAGTCAATTTCTGGTATTTGGGATCGGCTTCGGCTAAGGCTTTGTTGAGGTTTTCGACATACGCATTGTGGTGTTTATCGTGGTGAATCTGCATCGTGAGCGTATCGATATGGGGTTCGAGGGCGTCGTACGAATACCCGAGGTCCGGAAGTTTATAGGGGTAGGTCAGTTTTTCCTCATTTTCTCCTCGGAGTAACGAAGGAGCCAACGTAAATGCGCCCGCGGTAAGGGCGACAGTCTTAATTGCATCGCGACGGGTCATCATATGGGAGTAGCATAGCGAAGGGGCGAAGCGGGGGAAAGGGCGAGTGGGCGAATGGGCGACACGGCGATGATCTTTCTCTCGCGTCTTCAGCACTGGTCGTTTTCTCTTACATATTTCTCTGGGGCTTCGCCCTAGGCTACGATGAACCGCAGCTATGCTGCTACAGCGCTTCGCGTCTCTGATCGCCCTCTCGCCGTGTCGCCTGTGCGCCCATTCGCCGTTTCGCCCGTTCTCCCGATCCGCGCTTGTCATCGACCCGTGTCGCCCCTATAGTCTCGGGCTTGTTTTATGAAAACTACAACTACATCCAAGACGGCCAAACTCCATCCTGGCCCCGAGCGGGGCGAAACGATGAACGGCGCCGAGATTCTCGTCGCTAGTCTGGAGCGCGAGGGTGTAGATGTAATTTTCGCTTATCCGGGCGGGGCCAGTATGCCGATTCATCAGGCGTTGACCCGATCGAAGAGCATTCGCACGATTCTTCCCCGGCATGAACAAGGGGGCGTTTTTGCTGCCGGCGGTTACGGCAGGGCAACCGGGAAAGCCGGGGTCTGCATGGCGACGTCTGGTCCAGGGGCGACCAATCTCGTGACCGGTATCGCGGATGCTTATATGGATTCGATCCCGCTGGTCGCGATCACGGGACAAGTTCCCCAGGAAATGATCGGCCGCGGTGCGTTCCAGGAGACGGACTTTTTCGGAATGACACTGCCGGTGGTGAAGCACAGCTACCTGGTGATGGATATCCATGAGATCCCCAGGGTGGTTAAAGAAGCTTTCCACATTGCGCAAACTGGCCGGCCCGGGCCTGTGGTGATCGACGTTCCTAAAAACATCCAGAACCAGACTGCCCAACCCATCTTTCCGCCTGATTTGACGTTGCGCGGGTACGATCTGCCTCCGCAAGCGGATCCGGTGGCTTTAAATGAAGTGATCGGACTGATTAAGTCTGCGCATCGCCCGATGATTTATGCCGGGGGCGGCATTATCTCTTCTAACGCTGCAGCCGAGCTCTTGGAATTCGCGGAACGCACCCAAATTCCGGTCGCGACCACGCTAATGGGGATCGGTGGGTTTCCCGAAGATCATCCGCTATCCCTGAAATGGCTGGGGATGCACGGGACCGTGTATGCCAACTGCGCAGTCAACGAATCGGATCTTTTGCTGGCTTTAGGCGTGCGTTTCGATGACCGGGTTACCGGTAAAGTCGAGAAATTCGCTGAGCACGGAACCATCGTGCATATCGATATCGATTTCTCGGAGCTGAACAAAAACAAGGTGGTTCGGCTGCCGATCCATAGCGATATCAAATACGCATTAACGGAGCTGAATCGGTTGTTGGCCGATGGCGGGTACGAGCGGCACTCGACCAAGTTCACCTTGCACGGGAAATGGTTTAACCAAGTCCAACAGTGGAAACAGCGTTACCCGCTCGATTTCCAGGATACAGAAGACTTGATCCAGCCTCAGTACGTTGTGCGGCTGCTGAATGAGATGACCAAGGGCGACGCGATCATTACGACAGGTGTGGGTCAGCATCAGATGTGGGCCGGTCAATATTATCAGTTCAAAGAACCGCGACAGTTTCTGACTTCGGCAGGGTTAGGCGCCATGGGTTTTGGGTTCCCCGCCGCACTAGGCGCTAAAGTGGCCCATCCGGACCAGCAAGTGATTGATATCGATGGTGACGGCTCGTTCCTGATGAATGTCCAGGAGTTAGCCTGCGCTCACATCGAAGGGATCGCCGCGAAAGTCATTATCTTAAATAACCAGCACCTCGGGATGGTGGTGCAATGGGAGGACCGGTTCTACAACAGTAACCGTGGACACACTTTTCTGGGTGATCCTCGTGATCGGGCTCGGATTTATCCGGATTATGTTCAGCTGTGCGGCGGCTTCGGGGTGCCCTGCGAACGCGTTCTGCACAAGAGAGACCTCCGGGCAGCGTTGCAACGGATGCTGGATTCAAAAGAGTGTTACGTGCTCGATATCATGGTCCCTTACACCGAGCATGTGCTCCCGATGATCCCCGCCGGTAAGACCTATCGCGATATCATCATCGACGAGCGCCATGGCAAATTCGAAGGATAGCATTCGAGCGTGAGAGGTGAGACGTGATTGGTGAGAGGTGAGAGGATCATCCGCAGCGGTGATTCATCTTTTCGCCCCGTCCAACGGAATAGCCCTGGGCTAATCTGTTAGACCATTTCATGGTCAGACGCCCACTGCCTACCAATCACCAATCACCAATCACCAATTACTTCTCACTTCTCACTTCTCACTTCTCACCCAATCAGGGTTGTAGGGGCGAGAATACCGGTTTAAGTCAAGCGCGATGGAAGAGAACGAGCTTTTGGCGGTGCGTCGCCAAAAACTGCAACAGTTGATCGAAAAGAATTGGTC
>JAFAHI010000186.1 GCA_019237325.1 Verrucomicrobiota bacterium
ATTTCATTGGGTCACGAGTATGAAGTTCATCGGTGAAGGACATGCATTACGCACACTGAGAAAGAACAGTTTGGGCCGAAATAACCCTCTAACCCAAGGCCTTCACCTCAACTGACGAGATCAGCCGTCGTAATTACAGTGTGAGCATCTAGCCGAGCTATCCCGGTTAAGGGGATCGCCGTGCTAGGAGAGAATCCCACAAACAAAGCGACCTTGCCCACTAGACTCCGGGCTCACAAGCCATCACCCCGGATCTCCCGTTGTTACGGTAGATCTATAATTGAATCTGATGGGTAGGGCAAACGCTTTATAATCGTGCTCGTGCTCGTGCCCGTCCTCGGGCTCGAAATGGTTGCGTCTCTGCAGCACGACATGTCATCACAATGCGATCGGAACGAGAAGACGCCAGTCTAGCAATTTCCCCTCGAGGCTCATCCTGTCGAGCACGAGCCCGAGCCCGAGGACGAGCACGACTAAAACGTCTTACGCGATCCGTCCGTGGCAGTTCTTGTACTTTTTGCCGCTTCCACACGGACAAGGCTCGTTTCGACCCACCGTAACGGTCTTTTGCCGTTGAGGGATCACAAGTTCTACGTCGCCTTCTCCATCGCCGTTACCCGCCGGCTGGCCGCCGCTGAGCCCAAGATTTTCCCGTCTCGGTATTGGCCCTGGTCCTGGGGGACGAGGGGCGCCGCCTGCCTGTGCCGGGTCGGGAGCATTCAGGCCAAACGGGAGCGTGGCCAGGAACTGCTCGAAAGCCATAAGATTGGTGGTGCTCCTGAAAAGGTTCGAAAGCACCTCGCTCTTAATGCTTCCCATCAACTGACTGAACATGTCGTAAGCTTCCGCCTTGTACTCGACCAGCGGGTCCTTTTGACCGTAGCTGCGCAGATAAATACCCTCGCGCAGCCCGTCCATGGCGTACAAATGCTCTTGCCATAGCCGGTCGATGCCATTCAAAAGGATGTAGCGCTCAAGGCCAGTCACCGCTTCGCTTTCCTCGTGCAGGACCTTCTGTCCGTAAGCAGTCTTGATCTTCTCGGTAATAAAGGCCGAGTTTTCCTCTAAAGTCCGCGAGTCCAACTTTGCAGTTGAACGGCTCAGAGCGAGCGGGAACGTCGTGTTAACCCATTGTAGCAGGCCGTCCGGATTCGGATCCGAGCCATCCACAGGCTCCAGATATTCGCGGACCCTTTCTGGTACAACTTCGTCAACAATCTCGAAAATCAGTGTTCGCGGCTCGGTGGTTTCGAGGGCCTCGTTCCGCAACGCGTAAATCACCTCGCGTTGCTTGTTCATAACGTCGTCGAAATCCAGTGTCCGTTTCCGAATCTGATAATTCCGCTGTTCGACCCGCTTCTGAGCGGTCTCAACGCTCTTATTAAGCCAGACGTGCTCCAGTTCTTCGCCCTCTTTGAGCCCAAACCTTTCCATCATAGCGGTCATTCGCTCAGAGGCGCCGAAGTTCCGCATCAAATCATCTTCAAAGCTGACGTAGAATCTTGAAGAACCTGGGTCGCCTTGCCGGGCGCAACGGCCTCGCAGCTGGCGGTCAACTCGGCGGGACTCATGCCGTTCGGTGGCAAGCACATGTAGGCCGCCTAGCTCAGGAACGCTGTCGCCCAACTTAATGTCGGTTCCTCGACCGGCCATATTTGTTGATATGGTCACGGTGCCGCGCTGGCCGGCTCGAGCCACAATTTCCGCTTCTTGCCGGTGATACTTGGCGTTGAGAACGTTGTGCGGGATTTTCTCGCGCTTCAGCATTCGGGACACGAGTTCCGAAGCATCCACTGACGCGGTTCCAACCAAAACCGGCTGCCCCTTGGCGTAGCAGTTTTTAATCTCGTCGATTACGGCGTTGTACTTCTCACGCCGAGTCTTATAAATCCGATCGTTAAAGTCCTTCCGAATACAAGGCCGATTGGTTGGAATCACCACGACATCCAGTTTATAGATATCGTGAAATTCATTGGCTTCGGTCTCGGCCGTTCCGGTCATTCCGGACAGTTTATGGTAGAGGCGGAAATAGTTCTGAATGGTGATCGTTGCTAAAGTCTGCGTCTCTCGGTCGATTTGGACGCCTTCCTTCGCCTCAACCGCCTGATGCAGACCGTCGCTCCAACGGCGTCCCGGCATCTTGCGTCCCGTGTGCTCGTCGACGATCACGACTTTGTTCTCTTCGACCACGTACTCGACATCCCGCTCGAACAGGCAATACGCCCGCAGCAATTGCGAGATGTTGTGAATCCGTTCCGCCTGGCTGTCGCAGTATTGCTGTCTGGCCCGCTTTTTCTCGTCCTTCTGTTCCTGAGTCAAGTCCGAGGTTAGGTCAATCTCCGTGAACTCGCTGATCAGATCGGGTAGAACAAATGCGTCCGGGTCATCCGGGTTTAGATACGAACGCCCCATTTCCGAGAGGTCCGCTTCCTGTTGGCGCTCGTTAATAGCGAAATAAAGCTCTTCCTTGAGAGCAACCAATTCGTCCTTTCGGGAATCCTGATAAAATGAGAGCTCGGATTTATCGAGTGCTTTTCGGTTTTCCGGGTCTTCCATCATCCGGAGAAGACCCTTGTTTCTGGGCTGTCCCAGTTTGACCTTAAACAGGAGTCGACCGGCTTCCTCGGTATCACCTTTGTCCAGAGCTTCTTTAGCTTCCGAAGCCAGCCGGTTACAAAGCATGGTCTGACGCTTCACCAACTGTTCGACCAAGGGCTTAAACTTGTCGTACTGGTGCGATGAGACGGTGGCGGGACCACTGATGATCAACGGCGTTCTAGCTTCATCGATCAGGATCGAATCAACCTCATCGACGATCGCGTAATAGTGCCCTCGTTGCACCTGCTGCTCTTTTGAGGTGGCCATCCCATTATCGCGGAGATAGTCGAATCCAAACTCGCTGTTGGTACCGTAGGTGACGTCGCAGTCGTACTGCGCTTTTCTTTCACCTGGTGATTGGTCATGTTGAATGCAGCCAACCGACAAACCTAGAAACCTGTATATCTCTCCCATCCACTCGGCATCGCGTCTGGCCAAGTAATCGTTCACGGTAACCAGGTGCGCGCCTCGTCCCGAAAGAGCGTTTAGATAGATAGGGCAGGTAGCAACCAACGTTTTACCTTCACCGGTTGCCATTTCGGCAATTCTTCCCTGGTGGAGCGCAATTCCGCCCATCAGCTGTACATCGAAGTGGATCATGTTCCACGTCACGGGCTGATCGCAGACCTGCCAGGTTTTATCCCAATGCCGCCGGGCTGCGTTCTTTACCAAAGCAAACGCTTCTGGGAGGATCTCGTTGAGACGGCGCGCTAGCTCATCCGGATCATCAATATTTGCTAAATCCGACTTCCAAGCGAGGCTCTTAGCGCGGACCTCATCATCGCTTAGCTTCTGGTACTGTTGTTCCAGCTCGTTGATCCGAGCGACCAACGGCTTAAGCCGGCGCACTTCGCGCTGGTTCTTTGATCCAAGGATCGCCTTTAATACCAAGTTAGCCATAACTGCATTCTATCATTTGCTTCCCGGC
>JAFAHI010000212.1 GCA_019237325.1 Verrucomicrobiota bacterium
GAAGATTTTTCGCGAGGAGCCTTGGAGAGGACACCCAAAGACCTAGCCTGAAATGACCTTATCCTCCAGTTGTTGCGTGCGATTCTTGCACCAGGAAAAGATGCGGATTAGTTGATCGAGTACCATGAGCGCGAATCGACCCGACGAGGAAATCGACGATAAAGATCGGCACCTGGAAGAAGAAGTAGACGAGTCTCTCGAGGAATCTTTTCCCGCAAGCGATCCGCCGAATTTCACGCGCGGCGAACGGGCGGAGCAATAGTAATCAGTAATCAGTGGGCAGTAATCAGTAGAGAGTCAGGAGCCAGAATCCAGGAGCCAGGAGGGGGCGCCAAATTTGGTGGGGCGAGGCTCCCGAACGGCCAGATCGGTGAAGCGAAGTGTCGAGTGTTCCTCGTTACTGTGTATTGTTACGCCATTAAACGCGCCGAGCCGTGGTCTATCGTGGGCCACGGCTCGGCGCGTCTATTGTCCTCGCACGTCGACCTTCCAGCGTTCGAGCGACTTACCCTGGCGGCACCGTTGGGCTATTTGGGAGCTTCGCCCCACCAAATATCACGGCTCCTCCTAGCTCCTGGATTCTGGCTCCTGAACTGATTACTACCTACTGATTACTGATCACTGCACTACGCCGCCCGTTTCTTCGAATTCTTCAGGCTTGCCTGCAGGGCTTCCATCAGATCGACCACTTTGCCCGAAGCCGCTTTCTTCGCCGGGGCTTTGCGTTTCTGGCCTTTCGCTTTGGCCTCAATCAGCTTCTTGACGTCTTCTGCGTAGGTATCGCGATATTTGTTCGCCTCGAATTTTCCGCTTAACTCTTCAATCAACCGCTTGGCCAGCGCGACTTCATTCTCGGAGATCTTATCTTTCTCTGGAATGTTGAGTTCGTCCGTCGCCCGGATCTCGCCGGCAAACCGGAGCGTGTTTAGCAATAGAACATTGCCCTCCGCTTTCAGCGCACAGAGATGTTCCCGATTCCGCAAAACAAATTGCGAGATGCCAACCTTCTTCGATTTTGCCAATGCATCCCTCAGCAGGAGGTACGGTTTTCCGGCCGATTTCTCCGGTTCAAGGTAATAAGGCGTATCAAAATAGTAACTCGCGATCTCTTCTTCAGAGACAAATTCGTGGATATCGATCGTGGAAGACTTTTCTGGCGATGCCTCTTTCAACTCGTCCTCGGTCACCACGACATAATTGCCGTCCTCCAGCTCGTACCCCTTAACGATCTCATCGTACGGCACTTCTTTACCGGTAGACTCCGAAACGCGCTTAAAATGGATCCGCGATAGATCCGTTTTGTGCAGCATGTTAAAGGAGACCGATTCCCGTTCAGTCGCAGAGTACAGACGGATTGGGATGTTGACCAAGCCGAAGCTAATAGCTCCTTTCCAGATCGATTTCATGCTAATGCGACGAATCTAAGCTCCAGGAAACGACACATTTCCCTTCGTTAGTTAACTTCCGTCTTAGTTATTGGATGCATAAATCCTTGAGGTTGCGAGCACTTTTTTCGAGCTAGGGGGGCGGACCTAGCGTCTGGGCGAGAAAACACGGTGGGTATGTGAGCGCTGTTACGGCTAAGAACGAATAGGACTCATGGGACACATGGGACCTATACGGAATTCGTCGTATGGGTCCTATAGGTCGCATAGGTCCCATCCGTTCCCACCCCACTGAAACTTGGAGTCACGCAAGGTCCGCAACCGCACGCCAGCCGCTCCTGGCTGCTAGTTTTAGCTCCTAGCTCCTTATATTGTGCTACCGGCTTCCAGCCACCCCAATATATTGGGTTGATCTCAGGTCGCCCAGGGAGTATTGTCTTGCGAGTTCTCTTATGGACACAAAGCGCCTCCCGACCAGATGGCTCTATATAATGGACTATATAGACGAAGATACTGGGATGGTTGCCGCCACTGTCGGCAGCGCTGACGATCGCGAAGAATGCGAGGGCGTTGTTCGTCACGAAACACGTTTTTATCAACGTCAGGGATACACGGTTCTCTGCGGCGAAGCCTGCGAACTTTGCCGCGGTTGCGAGGGAGACGGCCTGATCGGTGCGAATGCTGCGGTAAGACAATGCCCCCAATGCGGCGGCTTTACCGGCCCGTTCCGCAGACTGCGATTTAAGGTATAAAGCTGGGGACATTTTTTAACATCCGCAGAGTACACAGATTACGCAGATTTCGGCCAACCACCGGGCGTGCGTTACAAATCTAAGGAAACTGCTTTCATTGCTTCACGCCAGGGGTCAGGACACCTAGCAGGTACAATTTCACGCCGGACGCACAAATCGCGAATCTAACTGTTCCCACCACGCTCTTAGCTCTAGCCCGTGAGTCGCCTCAAACCCGAATCTGCGTAATCTGTGTAATCTGCGGATATTAAAAAAGTCTGCGGACAAGTCATTTCCGAAGAAGGTAACGCTCAGCTACGATCGAAGGTTGCTCGAGTAAACGGCCGGCTGATAAGTCAAATGCGAGCCGAATAAACTGTGCATGTGTCCAGGCAAGAGGAGTCGCCGAAGTCGTCCCGGCTCCAGCCACGAAACCGAGTTGGCCGGCCGGCGGTTGGTTATCCCAGACTTGCTCTGGTAGCAAATCGCCTTCGTTTGCAGTATTCGCTATTGCCACAAGGTCTGCTTGAGCTGCGTTCAGATTACGAGCGGCTATCTCGTACTCGCCGCGTTCGCCGGCGAAAATAGACCACACCCGGCCGTGGGTCGTACCTGAATCAGGTGGAGTGACGGTCCACGGAGCTCCCGTGGCGGTCTCGCCGTATCCGTCGCTGGTATAGCGGTGCCAGAATTTGCCGGCTGAAGTAGTGACCGAGAGTTGAGTGTCCACCACTTTGAGGCTGTTAACGATTACCGGGTCACTAGCCGTCTCGATTCCAAGACGCACCAACTCCAGAAAACTGGGGTCGACTACCTTGCGCTGATCGATAGCGCCGGGGCCACCGTTGCCCAGCTGATAAGTGGTCCCGGCGTTGGGCCGGCCGTCCTTAGTGAGTCTTAAATAATACGGCGACGAGCTGTACGGGCCGTTTGTGGTTACCGTCCATTTTTCGATTTGCGACCGCCAGGAGTCGGCAGTTGCCAGGTAGCGCTTTGCGCAATCGGGATCGTTGTTGGCTCGCGCGATATCGGCGGCGCAGACTAATGCGGCGACCTCACTGGCGATACACGCCGGAGAATAGCCGCTCTGTTCTTCCCACCTTTCTTGAAGTGTGTATGGCGCCCGGTGCTCGGCAAATGGAGCATAATTCATAATAAACTCAGCCGCTGGCTTTATGTGGTGCAACCAGGTGCCTGCGTCCGTACGGCCGAGCTGATAGGCCAGGATTATCGGATCCGACACTTCGTCTAGCTGTAAGCTGTGGAAGATCGGGGTTCCATCCACCATCGTGTTTTGTGGGCAAGAACCATCAGCAGTTTGTTGGACATTGAGAATGTAATCCAAGGCGCGGGTAGCGCCTTCTAGATCGCCGTCGGCGATCAGCGCGGTTGCGATTTCATATTGATCGCGCGGCCATACCCCATGGTAAGGCCCGGAGGGATTGATCAGGCCGTTTCCGAACGCCCAGGGAATTGAAGGGGAGGCGATGAATGCACCTCGGTAAATCTTGTCTTCGCAGGCTGCCAGTACCATCGCGGAGACTGCATATAATTCGCGCTCTTGCCGTCTGGAAAGGCTAGGGGGAGCTGAATGCAACGACTGCAGGTACTTGTTCCAGCCGTCAGCGTAGTCCTTGAACGCTCGAGCGAACCCAGCCGCGAGCGAGTCATTGGCAATACTAAGCGCTTTGGACGCAGGGGAACCAAAACCAAGCGCGAGTGTGGCATGCTGGCTAGCCTTAAGTCCCGTCAAAGGTAATCTGCCGGTCTGCACGACGGTACCGTTTAGTGCGGAATCGTCGTGCGACGTTAACTGATAATGTTGAGCTAAGTCCGTCCCGCCATCCGTGGTTCCAAGGTAGCCGTTAGCCGTTTCTGCAAAATCCGGTGCTGCCACCAATGCGCTAAAGACCTGCCCCTTCTGATCCGCAGTGATCAATGCTTTGTCTTTGGTTTGGCCTGAATCATCGAGTGCAGCCGCAACCAATGGGTTGTTAAGCTGCGGCTGGTAGACAGCGTACAGCTGATAAGGTTTACCGTTTAAAGAAGTAAACTCGATATCGATAAGGAGAGTCGGACGAGATGGATCCGTAACGAAGGTAGTGGTAAGGCGCCAACGACGTGCGCGGTCGCGATTGACAATTTGATAGCTCAAACTTTGGGGACTGTTTGTGCTGGTGTCAGGATCGCTCTGTTTTTGATCGTCCGGATTCCCAGGATTCACCAGCCGAGTTGACGATACGGACGCATCTTGAGCTCTCGTCGCAAAGCTTTGTCCGTCGGTGACAATAAAGTCGAGGTTACGGACACTGGGCGTGTCAATTCGAGGATAGTAGACTTCGCTCAACCGGCCGTTCTGGAGCGTGAACCAAACGTTGCTGGCGGTGGTATGACTTGTGCCGAAGCCGGTTTTGTTTGCCGGTAGCCAATCAGCGTCACCGCCTTTCCGAACCAGACCGACTGCTGGGAGGTCCGAGCGGACGGACGCCGGATATCCGCAAACGACCGCTAAAAGCGTAAGGCGTAAGATTAACATTGGACCGGTGGGGTAAGACGTAGCTGACGACCGATTTCGCCAAATCCCTGGCAATCGTCACCAAGTGCCGATGGTTTAACCCATCCGGTCCATTTGGTTCACTACGTCTATGCGGTGCCTTACTCCACTGTGTCCACTTAGTCCATTCCTCCTTACAGGGTCACCGAACTCAGCATTCCGAGCGCCTTTTGAAAGTTTCCGTTCGCTTCAGCAAACCGGAGGAACTTGACGTGTTCGACGCAGATCTCGCTTGGGGTGGGCTGCGTTTTAAGAATCTGCATCGCTTGCTCAATATAATCCGGCAACGACATCATCCGCTCATTCGGGATCCGACCCGGGGTGAGATCGGTTGCCACCGCCGGCGGGATGATTTCGATGACTTCGACCGGTGTTCCGGCTAGCTGTACGCGCAGGGAAACCGAATACGAATGAAGGGCAGCCTTGGTTGCGCTGTAAGTTGGGGTGACCGGCAACGGCACAAAAGCCAAGCCGGAGGAAACATTGATGATGGCGGCATGCTTCTGTTTCTGCAGATGCGGGAGAAGCGCTGCCGTCAACCGGATTGGGCCCAACAAGTTGGTCGTGATGATCGCTTCCGAATCGGCCAAACCACCGGGTAGATCCCGGAGGTTCTCGGCTCTCATAATCCCGGCGTTATTAATCAAGACATTGAGGCTGGGATACTCGGTAGTGACCCAAGCCGCGAAGGTGCGGATCGCCTCGGGGTCATTGACGTCGAGGGTCAGAGAAGCGATTCCCGGATTCGCTTTGGTGGTGTCAGCCAGGGCGTCCGGCCGTCGGCCGGAGATTATCACTTGGTTACCCAGTTGGTGTAGGGATTCGGCCAGACCGCGTCCGATGCCGGAGCCGCCGCCGGTGACAAGGATGGTGTTACCCGTAATTTGCATGAGATGATGTATCCAGCGGTAACAATGTTGTCAATGGAAACATCCTGCAATTCGCCTACTCCCTGGTACTATGTCCATGTTGCAAACGAATTCGCGTCCTTATCATCACGGTAATCTGCGCCAGGCCTTGCTCCAGGCAGCCGAAACGGCGTTGGAAGCGCGTGGCGCCACCATGCTCTCTTTGCGCGAGCTAAGCCGGGAAGTGGGTGTCAGCCATACCTCTCCCCGGCGCCATTTCGCTGATAAACAGGCGCTGCTGGATGCGCTGGCCCAGAGCGGGTTCCAACGACTGGATGCCGCCTTAGCCGCCGCGGCGAAAGCGCGTGCTCGCAATTTTAGCGTGCGGCTCACCAATTTGGCTCAGGCTTACATCGAGTTCGCTCTAAAACATCCCGCGCTTTGGGTTCTGATGTTGGAGGCTAAACATCGCCCAGGTGCGCCGCGGGAGTTGCTGGATGCCAGCGACGCGGCATTTTCTAATGCTCCAGCACTGATCAGGACAGGTCAGGCAGAAGGTGAGATTGTGCCGGGCGATCCAGCGCGTTTGTCCCTGACCCTGGGCGCCGCGCTCCAAGGTTTGGTCTCGATTTCAACCGAAGGGAAGTTCAAAGGCGTGCCATTGGAAGCGCTGGTGCCGGGTATCGTTAAGCATGTCCTTCTCGGGCTGCGCCCGAGGTCATAGAAATTCTAACGAAAGTCGATGTCGACACCCGTGGAGCGTTGCCTCGCTTGCGAGGCCGACCGGTCGGGACTATAGAATATTGCTTTCCCCTGGGATTCGCTGAAGACCGCATCTCTTCGGGCGCCACCTTCGGGGCGCGCGCGTTATAACCGCTTGACCCAGGGCTGAAGCCCTGGGGCTATGGTCTGTCGCCGCTTCGCGGCTGAGTGCCGACCGCATCGGCCTCGCAAGCGAGGCACGCTCCACGGGGACGCTCTGCGCGGTTCGCCTTTATCTGCGTCAATCTGCGTGCATCTGCGGTTGTTGTATTTCTTCGTGTCCATTTTGCGGTTGAGGTGTTTGTCTTGACGCTACGAAACGTCTGCTGGAGCATTCATTCCCGGCGCTGCCCTGTAACCCATCATGATTCAATCACCGATCGTCGATATCCGGCAAAAGATCTTAGACGGAGACGTAACCGCTCGCGAACTTGCCACCATCGCCTTGGAGCAGGCTAATTCGAGTCCGGGCAAGAACACCTACCTCTCGATCGAGGAAGCGGATATCGAGGAACAGCTCTCTGTTCCCAGTCTTCCCACAGAAAAGGCACAATTGCTTCGCGGAATTCCCATCTCCGTTAAGGATTGCTTCGATGTGCGCGGGTACCGGACCAGCGTCGGTTCTAAATATTACTTCGACGCCAGCGACATAAAACGGAAAGACTCAGCGCTGGTGCAACGGCTTAGAGCCGTGGGAGCCACTATCACGGGTAAAACTCACCTGAACCAACTGGCGTACGGCCTTACCGGGGAGAACGAGGATTTTGGAAATTGTGTGCAATTCGATCGCCCAAATTTGTTGACGGGCGGCTCTAGTAGCGGAGCGGCCGCCAGCATTTTGGAAGGGTCGGCTATGGCGGCAATTGGGACGGATACCGGGGGATCGATTCGGTTCCCGTCTAGCCTCTGCTCATTGTTCGGCTACCGCGCATCGCTTGGAGTTGGTTCCTGGATCGGCGGCTATCACCTCGCGGAATCATTTGATACCATCGGGTTTCTGTTCCGTCACCTGAAGGATGTCCAATTGCTCGGTAAGGCGATCCTGGAAATCGCTAGTGAACCCGATCCGGGAGGGATAATGCGGATCGGTTTGGTAAATCCTTCGTTCTATTCCGATGCTGAGCCCGAGATCATTGCCGGGTTACAAAAATGGAAAGAGCATTTTCACAACTGCGAGTTTGAGACGTTCGATGGAAGTGTCTTTGCTGAGGCCCTTGACATTTCTCGGCCCATCCAAGCTCATGAAGCGGCGGGTTATCACGCTGGCCATTTTGAAGAGTTTGAAAAACCCGTTGCGGACCGGTTACGTTGGGGCAGTTCGCTGCCCGAAGACGAGATAAAAGAGCTGCGCCGCCTCCGCCAGGCTTTCAATCAACGGATTGGCGCGCTTTTTGATCAATTTGATTTTGTCCTGTTGCCGGTAGCACCCGGTTCATCGTTGGAGAACGGGGCCGACCATGGCCGAGTGCGAGACAAACTGTTGCGCTACACCGCGCCCGGGAGCGTCGCCGGTTTACCGTGCTTGGCGCTCCCCAACGAAAAAGGAGGGTGCCAGTTGCTAGGCCCCGCCGGCGGAGACGCGAAGCTGCTCGCCTTTGCCACCCGCCTTGCGCTGACGGTCAGCCGCTAGCCGTTCCTCAGGGAACACATAAGTCCCATGCGTCCCATCCGCACCGTCTACCGTCCACGCCGCATGACCGTGAACTGCAAACCACGAACTACGAACCGTCCACCCTATGTCCGAACATTACCTAAACACGAAATCAACTCACGACCGTTGGAACCGCGACTTGGCGCCGGAGATCGAGATAGAGCCGGGTGACGTTGTTAAGTTCGATTGTTTCGATTCCAGCGGCGGCCAGGTAAACGCGAACTCGACCGTCGATGATTTTGTTAAGATCGATCGGAGCAAAATCCATACGTTGACCGGGCCAGTCGCAATCAAGGGTGCTAAAGCGGGGGATACGCTCCGTGTGCATGTGGTGAATATCCAACACAAAGGTTGGGGTTGGAGCAGTATCACGCCTGGCCTCGGTTTTCTCCCTAACCGTTTCTCGGATCCGTTTCTTTTTATTTGGCAGTTGGAAGAAGACTCGACGGATTCATTGGCGCCGGCAGTGGTTCCTTTACGGCCGTTTTGTGGCGTCATGGGGGTCGCGCCCGCTGCTTCCGGAGAGATGCAAACCCGCCCACCAGGGATTTTTGGCGGCAACATGGACGTAAAAGATTTGGCGGCCGGATCCACCCTATATCTGCCGGTATTTAATGAGGGCGCACTATTTTCTCTCGGCGATGTTCACGCCGCTCAAGGGGATGGTGAGATCTGTATCAACGGCATTGAATGCCCGGCGGTGGTGACCGTCCGCTTCACGTTGCTGAAAAACACACGCCTGAGCGCTCCGATGCTGGAAACAACCCAACGCAGCCGCACCACCGGCGGTGAATGGACCATCGTTGAATCCGACGAGAATCCATTAGCCGCCGCCCGCCGAGCGGTTAACCGGATGATCGATTTCCTGGTTAACAACTGGGAATTCAGTCCGGAACACGCCTACCTGCTATGCAGCGTAGCGATGGACCTGCGGATTCATCAGGTAGTAAATGCACCGCTCATTACTGTCGGCGCGACACTGTCGAAGTCGCTCTTACCGCTGCTCAAAAGGCCAGTCATCAGTGATCAGTGAGTCAGTAACTGACCTACTGATTACTTTTCCCCTACCATCCCAAAATCCAAGCAAACATCAGCGGCGCCACAATCGTGGCGTCCGACTCGATAATATACTTGGGCGTATCCAGGGATAGTTTACCCCAGGTGATCTTCTCATTCGGCACCGCGCCCGAATACGAACCGTAACTGGTGGTCGAATCGCTGATCTGACAGAAGTAACCCCAGCGCGGAACGTTATCGCGTTGCAAATCCTGGTGCAGCATCGGCACGACGCAGATCGGGAAATCACCGGCAATGCCGCCGCCAATTTGGAAGAAACCGATCGAGGAGGTTGAGGAGGTCTGGGTGTACCATTCCGCGAGTTCGATCATGTACTCAATTCCAGTCCGGACCGTGTGCACCTTTTTCACGTCACCGGAAATGCAGTGTCCGGCGTACATATTACCAAGAGTAGAATCTTCCCAGCCTGGCACAATCATCGGGAGAGTTTTCTGCATCGCGGCGTATAGCCAGCTGTCTTTCGGGTCGACCTGATAATACTTCTGCAGCCGGTCGTCCCTTAGGATGGTGTAAAAGAATTCGTGTGGGAACATGGCGCGACCTTCTTGGTCCGCTTTCATCCATTCTTCCAGGACCGCTTTTTCGATCCGGCGCATCGCTTCTCCTTCCGGAATACAGGTATCGGTTACCCGGTTCAAATGTTGGTCGAGCAACGCTTGTTCTTCTGTGGGGCTGAGTTCGCGCCAATTCGGGATCCGTCTGTAATGATGATGCGCGACGAGATTGAAAACGTCCTCCTCGAGGTTGGCGCCGGTACAACAGATCCCGTGCACTTTGTCTTGCCGGATCATCTCCGCTAACGACAGCCCGAGCTCAGCCGTGCTCATTGCGCCCGCTAAAGTCACCAACATTTTTCCACCCTTTTCCAGATGAGCGTTATACCCTTGCGCGGCGTCCTTGAGCATCGCCGCATTGAAATGGCGATAGTGATGAGAAATGAAGTCTGAGATCGTGCCCATTTTGCTTGAGCCTTTCGAATGTACCGATTCTACCAAAAGATCAACGCGAATAGGCCACAGCGACACGGAATTTTTTTTTACAGAAGGCTTCGACCTGAGCTCAGCCGAACGGTAACGAAGCAAACGAAGGGGGTGCCGACCGCTCTTAATTACACAGCAAGGCCGCAAAGGCCACAAAGACAGAATTTTGACTTGAGTCCCGCAGTCGGACTTTTCCGACGATTTCTGTGGAGCGCTGCCTCGCTTGCGAGGCCGATGCGGTGGGAAACGCAGAAGCCTTCGTTGAACCAGAAGGCTCGAGACATTTCTTACAGAAGGCAACGAAGCAAACGAAGGGTCTTCAACCGATGGCTACTATCGGAGTCAGAGGTGAGAGGTGATTGATGATTGGTTTACCAGACTCCGTTCACAACAAGACGAACGTTTTTGTTCTCGGAAAACTCTAACCAAAGCTAGAGTCAAAATTCTGTCTTTGTGGCCTTTGCGGCCTTGCTGTGTAATTAAGAGCGGTCGGCACCCCTTCGTTTGCTTCGTTACCTTCTGTAAAATTTTCTTCGTTTGGTTCCCGTGGAAGGACGGATTATTGGCTATCGGCTATTCTCTCATGCCCACTCAGATGCGAATAACTTCTGTACTCCTCGTCTTTGTTGCCCTTGGATCCGGGTTCGCGAGTGAAAACGGTTTGCCTCGGAGCAACGAAGGTCTGTGGCGTAGTATTGTCATGGCCGCTGCGCTCTCGCCGTTTCGCCCTTTCGCCGTTTCGCCCACTCGCGATTCTGGCTTCCGTTTGTTTGACCAGGCCGGTCAGGCGGATGGGCAAAAAGTTTTTCAGACCCGATGTTTCGTTTGTCATGGGCGGGATGGGAAAGGGGACGGCCCTTCTGCAGTGGGGCTAGCTGAGAAACCTCAGGACTTGACGGACGCCAACTGGCAACGCAGCACCTCTGATGACCGGATTCGCTCCGTCATTCAGGGCGGAGGAGCCGCCATCGGTAAAACCGGCGCGATGCCGCCGAACCCCGATCTCACCCAGGAACAGATCCAGGGCCTGGTCGCGTTTGTGCGAAGCCTGGCTGTGCACTGAAACAAAGCAAATTTCACCACAGAGACTCAGAGGACATGAAGGTTCGAAAGCAAAGTTTTATTGGGGATCCCATACGGTTGCGACAGGCGCCTAGAAATAGATTCTACTTTTCCAGTCCGAACTTCGTGCTCTCTGTGTCTCTGTGGTGAAATCTGTTCGGCTATCGCCTATCGGCTATTGGCTATTCACGCTTACGCTTCTTCTTCCGAGCGCTCCCTTTGCACTGGCGGACGACCAGGTCGCCGTCACGGTGCAGCGCCCGTGGATGCGCGCAGTGCCCAATGTGATGGATTCGACGGCGGTCTATATGGTGTTGGTGAATAGCGGCTCCGCCCCAGCGCAATTGGTCGGCGCTAGCACAGCGATCGCGGATTCTGTTGCCCCAATGATCACCACGAAGGAGGGTGAAGGGTTGAAACAGGTCGTGGGAATGAAGGGCGTCGACGCCCTGGAGATCCCAGCCCACGGGACATTAGTTTTGGAGCCGAACGGAAACCATTTGATGGTAATGGGCCTCAAAGAACATCCCAAGGAAGGCGCCCAGGTCGACTTCACAATCAAATTGGAACCGGGCGATCATGAGATACATTTAAAGATCCCGGTTCAAAAGAAGCCTGTAAAATGAGTGTGGTATCACCGAAAACGACATCTGTTCCGAGCCCGCCAGCGAAACGGCCTTTCTTTGATTGGCGGGTTTGGACCGTCGCGATCGTGCTCCTGGTCGCCGTTGGGTTAGCGGTTCTGTTCGGCGTCAAACAGAATGCCCAACAAGGCTTTTTCGGGATGCGACTATTCCCATTAAAAACCGCTTACGATTTTAAGCTGCATGGCCCGAACGACGTCGAGGTGCGTTTGGATCAGTTTCAGGGTAAAGCGGTGCTCTTTCTTTTTGGCTTCACCCACTGCGCAAACATTTGTCCAACCTCATTGACGAACCTGACGGAGGTTTACCAGGCGCTAACACCTGAAGAACGGAAACAGGTTCAAGTGGTTTTTATCAGCGTTGATCCTAATCGGGATACGCCGCAAACCCTGGAAGAATACGTTACTTCGTTTGATCCATCGTTTATCGGTCTGACCGGCTCTAAGCCGGTTATCGACCAAACTGTGCTCGCGTACGGCGGAAGTTACGAGATGGTTGCCGGACCGACGAACCAACCGAATGATTATTCCGTCAACCACTCGGCTTACACCTACCTGGTGAATCCTTCGGGCAAGTTAGAGCTCTTGTACGGCAATGAAAAGCTTGCCGAGGTTCCGCGGATGGTATCCGACATTCGGGCAGTACTGCGCGAACCTCGATCGTAATTCCGTTCGTCCTCGTACTCGTCGTCGTCCTCGTCCTCGAAAATGCGCTTGGGGGGTGTCGGTAGGGACGAGCTCGTCCAGGCATTGCCCCGCTGGCACGGATACGAATCCAAACGTCCCTTCATCCTCGCCGCCGTGCCATTTGTCCCGTAGGGACCTCATGAAGGTAGCCGGGGTGGCGACGGAGAAACGGAGCAACTCCGTAGGAGCGACATCTTTATAGCTAGCCGACACGCAAATCATCGCGAGCTCCGTAGGAGCGGCATATTCGGGCTGTTATCGTGGGGATGCCTTATGTCGCTCCAACGGAGCTTCCGCAATTCTTGACGCCGAATGCTATAAAGATTTTGCTCCTTCGGAGCAGGCTGCCTACGGGACAAAATCGGCCCGCCGCCTTTTCTTTTCCGGCCGTTTGTGCCCTATTCAGGTGATGTTCGAGGACAAGTTTCGTTTTCCAAGGATAGTACGCCGGCTTTGGCTGAGCGCAGTGATAAGCGGATTGCTGGCGGCGCCGGTTCTGGCCCAGACCCCAGGGCAAGTCTTTATGCGGTATCCCACGATTCATGGTGAATCTGTGGTGTTTGAAGCCTGTGGCAACCTTTGGCTGGTCCATCGCAAAGGGGGGACCGCTCAGCGCCTCACTACCGATCCCGGGTTCGATATCATGCCGCGATTTTCCCCAGATGGAAAATACATCGCGTTCACTGGGCAGTACCAGCAGAATAGCGATGTCTATTTAATTCCGGCAACCGGCGGCGCCGCGAAACGGCTGACTTTTCATTCCGATGTTGTCGATGAAGCTCCGCTCCGATGGGGACCGGATAACATGGTGGTTACTTGGACGCCGGACTCGAAGAACGTCGTCTTCTTATCTCGGCGGAACACCTTCAACAGCTGGTTTGGACGATATTTTGCGGTCCCTGTTTCCGGCGGCCTGCCGGCGGAACTGCCTCTGGATCGCGGCGGAATGCTGAGCTACAGCCCAGACGGCCAGAAGATTGTTTACAACCGCATCTTCAAAAATTTCCGGACCTGGAAACGTTATGACGGCGGATTAGCGCAGCAACTTTACCTCTATGATTTCGCCAGCAAACAACTCTCCGAGATCGCTCCTTTCAAAGGAGAAAGTACCGACCCGATGTGGTACGGGAACACGATCTATTTTCTGTCGGACCGAGACACAAATCGCCGGGCCAACCTCTGGGCCTATGATCTGAATACCAAAGCTCTTCGGCAAATCACCAAGTTTACTGATTACGATGTGGATTGGCCGAGTATTGGCGATACCGGAATCGTTTTTCAACAGGGCGGCAGTTTGTACGTCCTCGACCTGCCCAGCGAACAGCTGCATAAGCTCGACGTGATGGTGCCCGATGACGGAACCCGGTCAGCTCCCCGCTTTGTCGATGCCTCCAAACAGATTCGCGCCTACGATATCTCACCCAATGGGAAACGGGCGGTGTTCGAGGCCCGCGGAGATATCTTCACCGTGCCCGAAAAGGATGGGGCGACCCGTGATATTACGGAGACGAGCAACGCAAACGAGCGGTACCCGAATTGGTCGCCCAATGGGAAGTTGATCGCTTATGTCACCGACCGGGAACATGAAGCGCAGATCGCGATTCGACCGGCCGAAGGCGGCAAGGAGACGCTCCTGACTAAATTCGATAAAGGCTATTTGTATTCTCCAGTTTGGGCGCCGGGTTCGGACAAGCTCGCTTTTTCTGATAGTGACCACCAACTCTGGTATGTCAGCGTGTCTGGCGGCGCCCCGGTAAAAGTGGCTCATGATGAGCGAGACGAGATCAAAGATTACTCCTGGTCTCCGGATGGAAATTGGCTGGCTTACAGTCTGGCCGCCACCAACGGTTTGCATCAAATTTGGCTTTACCAGCTAAAAGACGCCAAAGCGACTTCAGTAAGCTCGGGTAACGACGACGATCGCCAGCCAGTCTTCGATCGAAACGGCAAATATTTATTCTTTGTATCGAAGCGGCATGCTAACCCGATCTTTTCGCAAACGGAATTTAATATCGCCACGCTAAAGATGCGGGGGATCTACGTCGCCACTTTGACCAAAGGGGAACCGTCCTTGTTTGCGCCTCGTTCCGATGAAGGGAGCAATGAAACCGAGGCAAGC
>JAFAHI010000242.1 GCA_019237325.1 Verrucomicrobiota bacterium
GAGTGCACCAGGTCCGTGACTGGTATAGCGGCGTTGCGATCAAAATGGGTCGCCGGACTCGGTGCACTAAACCCCCGGTTTCAACGAAGACGGATTGATCTCACTCCCGTTGCGCAGCCGCCTCCGTCCATTCGTTCCTCAGAAGACCAAAATACATTTGGTCTTCGTAAGAGTCTCGAAACAAGACCCGCTGGCGAAGCGTACCTTCGTGAGTGAAACCTAACTTTACCAAGACATTGGTAGATCTTTTGTTTTTCCCTAATGGTGTGGCTTCGATTCGATTCAGGTCGAGTTCCTTGAATCCGTAGGAAATTACGATCGGCAGAACCTCCGACATGATACCTTGCCCCCAAGCAGTCTTATTCAGTTCATATCCGATCTCTGCGCAACGGGATTCCGGATCTAAAGGCCAGTAGTTGCAAGAGCCAATGGGAAAGTCGCGAGTCTTAAAGGTGATCGCCCACATGATTCCTTCGTGCTGGGCGTATGTATCTCGGATACGCTGAATCCAGGTCTGGGTCTCCTGCAAGGAACGATGCGCCTCCCGCCCGTAGCAGTGTGTTACCTGAGGATCGGACTTGATTTGAAAGACTGCTTCCGCATCGCCCGGCAGAATTTGGCGCAGATGGAATCGATGAGTAGAGAGGACAGGGAATCTAGAAAAGGCGGCGTCGAGAGGCATGTGTTCTAAAGAACACTGCTCGTGAGACGGTGGCAAGTCTTTTTCTGCCTTAGTGTCCTTTGTGGCCTTGTATGTGACTTCGTTAGATCGGCTTCACAACACGAGAGGCGCTTCTAATAGACTAAAATAGCGTGAGTTAAACGACCTGACTTTATCAACGCCGTTAAGCGGGCAGCACCTTTGCGTGATGCCGTGATAACCGTTCCAATGCGATCACGTAGTTGAACGCGGTAGAGCCGGTCGCCGTGATGTGTAATTAGCTCGACTGCCTGCTCGTTTACTATCGCCTGTCTTCCAATCTGGATAAATGGCCTTCCGCCGAGCCACTGCGCTAAAAGAGTCAGGGGATAGCGGGTAGAAAACTCATCTCGGACGGTATGAATCCACGTGTGCCGGCCTTTCCGTAATACGGCGACGATTTCCCGACGCGACAGGAGCCGAATCTTATCACTATCGGCAGCTTTAACCGGCAGTAACTCGGCAGGCGTCGCTCCGGGGCGGGGTTTACCGTTTGGGGAAGATCGAGTTTTTGAACTAGGCGGAACCCCCAACGTTTCAGTTTTGAAGGGGCGTAAGACTGCCGTCAAACGATTGACTGCTTCGAGTACGTGGATTGGATCTAACGGTTTTAAGAGATAATCGATCGCTGCCAGGCGAAAGGCATCGACTGCTCGGTTTCGGTCTGAGGTCGTGAAGACGAGCCGAGGCGGTTGGGGAAGCATCCTTAGCTGGTTGGCCAGCGAGACACCGTCTTTTCCCGGCAAATTGATATCAAGGAAGACCGCCTCAGGACGAAGTTCGCGGCAAAGACGCATCCCGGTCTCACCGTGAGTAGCAGTGCCGACTACCTCAACTTGACAGGTTTCATCGAGCAATGCTCCGAGGTGTTTCGCAGCAAATTGCTCGGCTTCGATCATTATAGCGCTTATCCGACTCTCCATAAGGCAGGTGTTTTATCCTTTCGAAACTATCGATACTGACCGCGAGCGTGACCCGTGATGTTGGGTCAGCTAGAGGTGCTGGAGGGGGGAATCGGATTTCTATAGCATCGCGGTTCAAATTGATTCAATTTTCCGGCAAGCTACCAGCTGCTCTGATGTCGGTATTGTAAAAGATTGATTGGAGCCGAGACGGTAGCGATAACCCATGGTTGGAAATTCGACGAGCTTGTTTGAAACACGGAATCCGGCAGTTGAGACAATGGAACCCGGCTTCGGGCACTTCGGGTGTCGTTTGCAAAATGCTCAACGGACCGGATAGTCGTCTTTCTCCGCCGCGAGATCGGATGAAGGCGACTAGTGTCTTCGCCTACCTTTTGCTGGCGCTTGTCCTGATCAATTCCGAAGCCCGAGGCCTGGAGCCGCTTTACGATGGCTTGGGTTCTTATACGCGAAAGATCAGTACCAAGTCCGGCGAAGCGCAGAAATATTTCGATCAGGGAATCAATTTCTATTTTGGATTTAATCACGATGCAGCCCTGCGAGCGTTTCAAGCAGCGGAAACGATCGACCCAGACTGTGCCATGAACTATTGGGGCGTGGCGTTGGCCTGTGGGGGAGATATTAATTTCCCGGGTGTGCCCCCGGCCATGGCTGAACTGGCCTGGAAACAAATACAGCTCGCCCGGGAACATGCAGACCACGCTTCGCTGGTTGAACAGGACCTGATCGAAGCTCTTGCCAGTCGTTACGTGGAACACCAGCCCGACGATCGAGCCTCGCTCGACCAGGCGTACGCCGATGCGATGCGCACCGTGTGGAAAAAGTATCCAGATGATCCGGACGTCGGTTCGCTTTTTGCCGAATCAATGATGGATCTGCGGCCGTGGGACCAATGGACAACCGATGGCAAGTCTGAACCTGGTACGGACGAAATCCTCGCTACGCTTGAATCGGTGTTAAAGACCAAGCCGCAACATCCTTTTGCAAACCACCTCTACATCCACGCACTCGAAGCCTCTCCGCACCCGGAGCGTGCCCTGGCTGCCGCCGATCGCTTGCGGGATTTACAGCCGGGTCTCGCTCATGAGGTACATATGCCTTCGCATATTTACATCCGAGTCGGGCATTGGGCAGATGCCGTCACCGCAAACCTGAAAGCGGTTGCGGCAGATCGCCGTTACCGATCCGTGTTCGGCGAACCGAAAGGTCTGATCGTACTTTACGCAGCGCATAATCATCAGATGCTCGCGTATGCCGCCATGATGACCGGCCAGAAGCAACTCGCGGTTCAGCATATGCGCGCGATGATCCAAGGCATACCGAAACAAGAGATCAAAGAGAATGCGATGCTGATGGAAGCTTACTGCGCTGAGCCGTATGAGGTGTTGATTCGGTTCGGGCTATGGGACCAAATTTTGGCCGAACCGGATCATCCGGAGTTCGAGGTATTCACACGGGCATTTCGTCACGCGGCACGCGGTATTGCTTATGCGGCAAAAGGCGATACCAAATCGGCGCGGTCCGAGCAGTCGGCCTTTCTCGAAGCAGTCAAGTTGGTCCCTGCCGAAGATAAATTAGGCAACAATTCATGTGACGCAGTGCTTAAGATCGTCGCTCCCATGTTAAACGGCGAGATATTGGTGCGGGAGGGGGACCTAGAAGGTGGCTTAGCGGAATTGCGCAAAGCCGTTGCCGCTGAAGATGCGCTCAATTACGATGAGCCACCTGGCTGGATCCTTCCTGTACGCCATTCGCTCGGCGCCAATCTGATGCAAGCAGGTCGTTACGCCGAAGCGGAACAGGTTTATCGCGATGATCTCGCGCGTCTGCCCGAAAACGGTTGGTCATTGTACGGTTTGACCCGCTGCCTGCAGTTGCAAGGAAAACGCAATGAAGTCTCGGCCGTTCAAGCGCGTTTTCAGAAAATCTGGGCAAATGCAGATATGCAAATCACCAGTTCGTGCCTCTGCCAGCCAGGCGCGTAAAGGGTTCTAGGTTCTAGGTTATACGTTTTAGGTTCAAAGTTCGAAGACAGCCGGTCAATAAGCGACAGGACCGAGGTTCGAGATTTCGCTTTGAACTTAGAACTTAGAACCTAGAACCGATTGGGTTTTCGGGTGCCGGCCAGTCGCTTTCTCCAAGTCAGCGGAGCCAAACCGACATGGTTCTTGAACTGACTCGACAGATGGAAAGCCGTATTGAATCCCAATATCTCGGCAATCTCGCCTACAGAGCGGGAAGTGTTGGCTAGGAGGTCTTGGGCTTTGTGGAGACGGATCTGCAGCTGATATTGTTTGGGGCTCAGGCCAGTTCGGGCTTTGAATACTTGCCGGAAATAAGAGTAACCGACCTTCAATTCCTGGGCGAGCTCCTCTACGAGGATCGTTTCGTGGTAGCGGCGAGCGATAGTCAGTTGAGCTTTTTGAATCTTTTCGTCGATAGGTCGGCGAAAGTTCCTCTGCAAGTGATGCGCCGCTTGCAGTATGGAAAGCATATGTAAACCCAAGGTTGAAAGCATGGCCTGACTC
>JAFAHI010000220.1 GCA_019237325.1 Verrucomicrobiota bacterium
GCTCGCCGGCTCTTCTTAATGTCGATCTGTTATTTGCCGGTCACGCTTGGTTGCCTGGTCTTGGCGCGAGCGTAAATGGACGAGGAACTAAGAAAACGTAACCGCCGAATGCTGATTGCCTTAGTAATTTTTGCTGTTCTTCTAACCCTGCTCGTCCTCGTTTGGAAATTGTCGATCTATCATAAAGCCTGACTATGAGTGCGTCTGCCGTCGCTATCGATTCAGTTCCCCATAAAGTTGGTCCGAACGTCGTTCGTTTCGGCATGCTCACGTTTCTGGCTTCAGAAGCAATGCTGTTTTCAGGCCTGATTTGTGGATACATGGTGCTGCGCGCGGGCGCCGGCTCCGCCTGGCAGATGCCCGAGGGTCTAAAAGGCGGCTTCGTTCTCATCAAGACGATCGCTGCAACCTTGTGCCTCCTCGCGAGCAGTTTTACGTTACACTTCAGCGAGGCGCGGCTTATCAAAGGGACTCGCTACGGCAAACTCTTGTTGGTAGCGACCATCCTGCTGGGTACGCTCTTCCTCAGCAACCAAGCCGATGAATGGAGGAACCTTTTTCACGAAGGTTTCTGGTTCAATACCGCGGGCATTATGGGCTCCTGCTTTTTCGTGCTCACTGGATTTCACGGCTGTCACGTCGCCATTGGTGTGCTCCTTTTGATCACCACGCTGATCAGAGCGCTCACCGGTAATATCACGCCCGAGAAACACGGGTTCCTCGAGTGCACCGGACTTTACTGGCACTTCGTTGATATCGTGTGGGTGTTCCTGTTTACGATTCTCTACATTCTGTAGCGGAGACCTTTGGCGGGGCGAGTGCCTGCCCGCGCGTGTTCCCGCGCATGCGTGTCGACCCACAGGAGGCCGATAGCACCTCGGTAGCGGCGACTGTCCCTGAGGCCTGATGGTGTGCCCTAATCCATTGATCTTAACGGAGTGACAGGTGTGCCTAAGCTCGCCGCGCAGTCGCCATCCGAGCGTTGATGGCGACTGCGTCTTGAGCCCGACCACACCTGCGACTTCGGTATCACCACGGCTTTAAAGCACACCGATTTGGCCTCATGGACAGTCGCCGCTACCGATGCGCGGGCGCGACAGGCTCAATGGGACCAATGAGACAAATAGGACCTATGTGTCTCGATCCAACGTAATCGGCAAACCACTGAAAGCCGCGCGCGTGGGGGAAATCATGATCTACTGAGGTTGATCGGGAGCAGCCACCAGCCGATCTTGGAATCCGGTGCGACCTTCACGATCTCCGCTCTACCAGATCGTCGGCGCGACGATTCTTCTTCTATCGGCCGGAATTATCTTCATTCCAGCGTATCTTTACTGGAATCGGTCGATCCAACGTTCCGTGGCGGCGCTGCCAGACTGTGGCGCGGCGCCTCGCTTCGAATCCAGTGACCAACTTGGTCGCTCGGTTGGGACGAGGGAATTGTTGGGAACCATTTGGGTCGCGGGTTTAATCAAGAATGCGAACCCGGCTGATGTCGAAGAGTTCAGCAGCAAGTGCGCGGAGCTGGATCAGAACTTTGGGGGAGCGAAGGCAATAACGCTGATCTCGTTCTTCGTTGGGACCGACAAGAACAGAGCGGAAGATTATGCTCGGCGTTATGAAGCGTCTGACCGTTGGCGGTTTATTCCTATCCCAGATGGAGACTCGTCAACACTCGTTCAAGAGTGGAGTTCCGCCGCTGCTGGATGCCGTCGTGAGATGCAGGCGCAAAGCAAGTTTCTATTGATTGACCGGCGAGGCGAAATCCGCGGGGTGTACGATGCCTCCGCACCGGAGATTGTTCAGAGCATCCTGTTCGACGCCGGAAATCTTTTGCGCGCAGAACATCTAGCGCCGTAGCCGCGGATCATTATCGATTGCACGACCGTTCGAAATAGCACACTGTGTTCGCATGAGGTTTTTCCTCGCTTCGTTGATGGGTGCAGTTTTAGCGAACGCACCTGCGGTTATGGCTTGTGAGGGCTGCAAAGAGCCCTCGAGTGTTGCCGGCAGCGGAGGCGTTGACGGGATCAGTTTCGGTTTTTCGGCGAGCGTAATCTTCATGCTGGTAATGGTTGGTTCCATTTTGACGGGTTTCGCCTTCATGATGGCCCGCAGCTGTCGCCAACTCGATGCAGCTCATCGATCCGCCGCAGCTCAGACGAATTGGTTGCCGTAAGGATCTACCCATGCAAACCGGGCGGAGCTTGGTGTACCGTCTCGCATATTACGGTGATCCGGTGAGGTGGATCACGATCAGATCGGTCTGGCGACTGCGCGACATTAGGAGGGCGCACATTTGAATCAATCCGTGACCGACGAGCAGCGCAATCGCCGGACTATTTTTATCGAAACCCTCCGGATTGTCGTCAGATGGTTGGTTGTCGGCGCTGTTCGCTCCTTAGATATCGGAATCAGAAACGCTCGTCGTTGGTACGCTGAGAAATCCGCCGCGGCGGGAACCCGGCGAAAGGAAGAGGTCGCCAATTGGATCTCTATTGCCGGCCATCCGTTTGTTTTCCCGCCCATCGTGGCTCTTCTGGTGGGAGCATCTCTTTCCAACCTGTTTGATTCCGTCAAAGGTCTTTTGACCGTGATCCTGTGCTGTCTGCTTCCCGCCTCGCTTTATATCCTTTGGAAAGTCCGGATTGGCCAATGGAGCGATCTGGATGTCTCCGCCCGGAAAGACAGACCTCATCTTTTTTTGGTCGCCTTCGCTTTCTTGCTACTGACCGTGCTGGTTCTTAGCGTGACCGGACAGTCTATTGTTTATGCACGGGGCTGCCTCGCCGCCATCATTCTCATCGTAGGCGGCTGGTTTCTGAATAGATGGCTGAAACCGTCAATGCACGCTGGATTCGCGATGCTGACGGCGAGTTCGTTGTGGCCGGTGAACCTACAATTGTCCTTGGTGACGATGCTTTTTGCTGTGGCAGTGGGTTGGTCACGGGTCGAGCTTCGCCGGCATACGTGGTTGGAGGTTGGGGTAGGGTTGTTGCTGGGGCTGTTGGTGTGCAGGCTGATTTTGGGTTAGGCGGACAAACCTGGGGGCGAGGCTCCTGAGCGGCTCGGCGGTCCTATCAGCTTCGATCTCATCCACGCACCGCATTCATGAATCGGCTCCGACTGATCGTTTGGCCGTGCGGGAGCATCTACCAATCCTGGCCTTGCATCCGCGCCGGTCAACCATTAGAAGTCGTAATACGCGACGCCGGATCCAGCTTTTTTGATTCGGCGTTCCCCCAATGAACATTTTTGATATGCTCCCCCCGCGCTCCCGATTTGATCGTCCCCGAAAAATGGGCAAATTCACTGCGGTACGAGCCTAAAAAGAGGGCGCTATCGGTATTTGATGTTTCTTCAATGGTTTCCCGCAATCTTTGGCAGTTTGCTGCACGAGGACTTCTTTCGTTCCCGACGCAGCCTCCTAGAATTTAAAACGATGGGGCGTAGTCGGAAGTCTAGGCGATGGGGCGAAGTCTGGCTTGCCCGACCTAGTCTCCCGGAGTCTAAACGAGGGGCCGGCGTCTGGCGTTCCTGCTTGTTCTTGCTTGTTCTCTTCGCGCTGGCTCTCACTGGCTGCAATAACGAGAACATCTCTGTCTATCGGATCCCGAAAGAGAATAACCAAGTCTCGCTCCAAACCGGTTCGGGAAACCTCGCTCCCCCACCGCCCTCGAACCCGGCGAGCTGGACTAAACCGGACGGCTGGACGGAAAAGGCTTTGAGCGAGATGAGGCTAGGCAGTTTCCAAGTGGCCGGAACGAATGATGAAACGGCAGATGTATCGGTTACGGCGTTTCCGGGCGATGCCGGCGGCGTGGAGTCGAATGTCAATCGTTGGCGGGGGCAAGTCCATCAGCCCACCCTCGAGGGAGATCAACTTGCACAGAGCTGGCAGGAAGAAACGGTGGACGGGGTTCCGACGATCATTGTTGACGTGCAAACTCCGGATGGGACCGAAAAAGCCAGCGCAATCTTGGGTGCGGTAATGCGCACTGCCGACAGGACGTGGTTTGTAAAAATGACCGGGCCTCCTGATTTGCTGAAAACCCAGAAAGACAATTTCTTGCGATTTGTGCGCTCGTTCCACTTCCCATCCACTTCCGATGAAGAAAAGCCGCAGCAACAAGAACCGCCTGCGGACCAAGTAAAATCGACAAATGACCGGTAAACAACAGGCGCTACAGGCAACGCCGTCATCTGCTCCCGCCGCCGCGAGACCAGGAACGCCGGTAACGGCCTTGCTGAAGGATGTGTTCAAACCCTTAGCTTCGCTCCGATTGACCATTGTTTGTCTCGCCTGCGCGATGTTTATCGTTTTTGTCGGGACGTTGGATCAGGTTCAGATCGGGGTATATGAGGCGCAGCTGCGTTACTTCAAAAGCTTCTTCCTCTACTTCACATTGCCTGGAAGCCAATTTCGGATCCCATATTTTCCAGGTGGATACACACTCGGCGCCGTTCTGCTGATTAACCTGATTGCCGCGCACCTGGCCCGGTTCAAATTCACGTGGAAAAAGTGCGGTATTCTGATCCTCCATTCCGGCCTGATTTTGCTGCTGATCGGGCAGCTTGTGACCAGCATTTTTGAAGAGGAAAGCCAGATACAACTCGATGAAGGACAAACCAAGAATTATTCGGAGAGTCCTTATTTCGACGAGCTAGCTATCATCGATCAATCGAAACCGGACTCGGATGCAGTGATCAGCATCCCAGCGAGCCGATTGATCAAGGGTCAGACGATTTCTTTGCCGATCAAGGGGCTGCAATTACGAGTCGATGAGTCATACGAAAACGCGGCTCTGATCAACCCGAATCAATTACCTTCGCCAAACTATCCGCATCTTCGTCTGGGCCCAATGGCAGTCGCGGTCGCTATACAGAAGACTTATAAACAAAATGAGCGGAACCAGCCGACGGCTGGTGTCACTTTATTGAAAGATGATCAGCCCGTCGGATCATGGGCGCTGTCTAGCGGGTTCCCGCAACCGGTCCAATTCAAGATCGGTTCGGATCCTTTCGAGATCGTCTTTCGGCCAAAGCGGTATTATCGGCCTTTTTCGATCACCTTAGAAGAGTTCAAGCATGACCGCTATGCTGGCACCGACATTGCCAAAAACTTTTCCAGCAAGGTCCGGTTAGTTGACCCATCGGCTCATGAAAACCGTGAGGCGCTGATCTACATGAATCATCCGTTGTGGTACTCGGATCTCATCCTGTATCAGGCGGGTTTCGGGAACAATGATAAGACCACGGTGCTTCAAGTCATGAAAAATCCGAGCCGGTTATTGCCATACATCGCGTGTGGCCTGATGGCGCTCGGTTTAGTGATCCAGTTCGGCATGCATCTGGTCAGTTTTGTGCGGAGGCGCGTCATCACATGAAGGTGTCCGTTTGGCGTTTGGCGTTTCGGGTTCGGCGTTCGGCGTTAGCGAAGAGCGCCCTCGGGCGCTTAGCGAAACAATCGCCCTGAATGCGAGACCAATGCCACCTTTACGAACTAGTATGAGCCCAAGAAAACATGCAGCGCGGCTAACGCCAAACGCCGAACGCCAAACGCCGAACGCTAAACGCACGATTATTTCCTGGATCATTTTCATCGTTCTCGCGGGATGGGCTGTATCCAACATGATCTCGAAGAAACCGAGCAGCACGTTCGATGTCACCGGCTTTGGCAAACTGCCTGTCCTGGCCGGCGGACGAGTGATGCCGATGGACACGCTGGCCCGGGTTTCTTTACTGCAGATGAACCATCACGGGGTCGAAGAGGCCGCTGAGAACCAGAAGCCGGCCCAAAAACCATCTCAGACCCAATGGCTGCTCGATGTGTTAATGCTGCCCGAACACTCGGACGGTGCAAAGGTCTTCGAGGTCACCAATCCCGATATTCTGGACCTGTTTGGATGGCGTAAGGCCGGAATTTATTCATTTAACGATCTCCAACCCTTTTTTGCTAAGATCGAAGAACAGGCCAGTCAGGCCGCCCAGACCGACGCCGATGCCCGGAACGCATTTCAACGAGGCATTGTCCGGTTACGCGATGTCCTGCGTCTTTATGTTCAACTAAAGAATACGATTGAGCCGCAGGATTCGCCGGACTTCGGGAAAGAGGTGCAGGTCTTTCAGCAAGCAATTCAACCTGGCCTCGATGCGGTTCGGAACCGGGATGCCGGAAAGCCATACGACGATCAGGCTTTCCAGCGAATTTTGCTGTTCACCCACAGATATCAAAGTCTGGCGCAGGCTAAGTATGCGTACGCGATTCCCAACCCCAGCGGTAAGACAGAAAATGACCGTTGGTCTCCGTTCTCCGAGGCGCTGTTAGGCGCGATCGGTACCGGCCAGATTCCTTACCCAGTGACGGCTTACGGTCAAATGGTCTCAGCCTATCGCAACGGGGATGCCGCCGGTTTTAACCAAGCTCTGAATCAGTATCAGCAGTATCTACGTAAAAATTTCAGCCCGGAACTCAACCGGCCCACCTTGGAGTATTACTTCAATTTGGCTCAGCCGTTCTATCAATCGCTGGTCCTCTATTTAGTCGTCTTCCTGTTAGCACTCTTTTCGTGGTTGGTGTGGCCGAAGATCTTGAGTCAATCCGCCTTGCTGTTGTTAGGATTCGCTTTTGTCATTCATACCGGAGGTTTGATCCTGCGGATGTACATTCAGGGCCGGCCTCCGGTCACGAACTTGTACAGTTCAGCCATTTTTGTTGGTTGGGCTACGGTCCTTTTTTGTTTAGTACTCGAACGCATTTATCGGAACGGAATCGGTAGCGTGTGCGGCGCGGTAATCGGTTTTACCACGCTTCTAATCGCCCAAAATCTGCAGTTCGATGGCGACACGATGGAAATGCTGAGAGCCGTGCTCGACACCAATGCGTGGTTGGCGACCCATGTGGTTGGGGAGGTTCTTGGCTATTCCGCTGTCTTTCTCGCCGGGTTGATCGGGATCATCTACATTTTCCGCGGCGTGTTCACAACGTCGTTTGATGAAAACGCCTCGAAAACCTTGGGGCGAATGATCTACGGCGTTGTCTGCTTCGCCACCTTATTCAGTTTGGTCGCGACCGTCCTCGGCGGCATCTGGGCGGACCAATCCTGGGGGCGTTTTTGGGGTTGGGATCCGAAAGAGAATGGCGCGCTTTTAGTAGTCCTCTGGAACGCGATTATTCTTCACGCCCGCTGGGGTGGCTTTGCCCGAGAACGCGGTGTGGCCGTGTTAGCGGTTTTTGGAAACGTAATCGGAAGTCTTTCCTGGTTTGGTGTTAACATGCTGGGAGTTGGTCTGCATTCGTATGGATTCATGGATCAGGCGTTTGGACCGCTGCTTGCTTTTGTAGCCAGCCAGCTTGTCATCATGGCTATCGGTCTTTTGCCCCTGAAATATTGGCGCGGAATCCGGGCACGGGGACGACACGTGGCAGAGACCGGCGGGGTGCCTGCGCACGCGATGCCGCAATGATTGCGGATGTGAGAGGTGATTAGTGGTTGGTGCTGTCGTCAGGCGAGATCGGAGGTTAAGCGCCTGGAGGGGAGCCGCTTTTCATCGCTCCTACATCAAACCGTTTTTTCGCGCGAAAAATCGGGGCCTGTACCTGAAGGTTTTGTAGCAGGCGGCTCCCGGGAACGTCTCGTCGCGTGCCATGTGCTATTGGTGCCCTCGTACGGTTTCTGCACTACCAAAGGGGATGGCGCGCGCTGGGTAGTTCGCGGGAGCCGCCTGCTGCCTAACGGTTTGGTTGTTCCGTACGAGAAGGAGAAATTCGCGGTGGGTTTAGCAACGGTTTGTAGCGGCTCCCCTCCAGGCGTTTACCCTCCGATCTCGCTTGGTGACCGACCAATCACTTCTCACCTCTCACCCATTCGACGCGCTTAATGCTTGCTCAGGGCGGGCGTCTTACTTCTCACGCCCCCGCAAGCACGGCATCGATACTTTCCTCTAACGTCCGCGGCGGACGCCCGAGTAAACTCTTAACATCTCCCGTCGGTCCGCTTGCTCCGCCGCTCTTCTCGAGCTCGCGCAGGTCATTGATGAAATCGGCTACCCAGTCTGGGAGCCCGGCGGCGACCATTGCCTGTTTGGCTTGGGCCGGTTCGATATCAATGTATTTAACCGGCTTACCAAGTTTCTTAGTCAGTGCCTCTGCCATTTCTGGATAACTAACTGCCTTAGGACCGGTAAGAACATGTTTCTTACCTTCATGACCATCCTGGGTGAGGGCTGCCGCAGCGACCTCGGCCACATCCTCTTCATCAACCAGCGCAACCCGGCCTTGGCCGATGCTGGAGTAAAAGACGCCTTGCGCCTCAACCGTTGGCAATATCGAGCGGACATTAAAACGGGCGAGGTCAGTGGGCTGAAGATGAGTCCAAGCAATTCCCGATGATTCCAGAATTTGCTCCCCTTCCCGGTGCCAGCGGAAGAGACTGATCGGAGAGGTCGAACTCGCGCCGGAGACAGATAAATTGACGATCCGCTCCACGCCGTTCTGTTCGGCGGCTCGTACGAAGTTACCTTTCCACTCCGCGGTTTCTAAAGCGACTGGCACCAGCAAGAAAGCGGATTCAACGTCTGCAAAACAGTGTGCCAATGATTCTGGGTCCGCGAAATCCCCTTGTACAATCTCTGCGCCACGCGATTGCAAATCCGCGATGACTTGGTCCTGCTTTTTTGGATTGTGAACCATCAGGCGTATCTTCCTTCCTTGTTGTAAGAGATGCCGAGCTAAAGGAGTGCCGATATTTCCTGGCGTGCCGGTTACAAGGATCATAGTAGTTCGGTTGTGTAGTTAGTTGTTATCAGTGAATAGGATGGGGGGCCTGTAAGTAAGCCCATCGTTCCGCAAGTTTCCCGCCGGCCATTCGCCAGATTACAATCCCTGTGAATTCAATCGCTTCGCCGGTTTTCGCGTCAGTTGCTTGCCAGCGGTTTCGAACAACAACTTTATCTCCTTCAGCAACGATATCTTCAATTGTGACTCGAAGATCAGGATAACGCTTGAACGCCGCCGCTAGGTATGTCTTCGGGCTATCCGGTCCCGGATGGGCTCCCGCTGGCGCATCAGTTCCATGCTCACGGTAGTCGTTGGAAAAATTACGATCTGCAATCTCCAGATTTTTCTGGTTTACGAATTCTTCGAAATGTCGCCGAACAAAGGCCTTGTTCTCCTCAATTGACATAGAAGTATTAAGAGACGCTGGGGTAATTGATTTGGGATTAGTCTTGGGCCGCGTCTACTGTAGATGTCCGCGGGAAGTCGACAAGACCGCACTTTTCCGTAACATAAGCACTAACCAGTTCCCTATGACCACCACCCGGAACCGCACGGATGCCTGTCCAATCGAAGAGTTGATGGATATCTTGGGAGGTCGCTGGAAGGTCTTTATTCTTTGGGAGTTGATACAGAAACCGCGCAGGTCTACCGAATTGCGAAAGAGTATCCCTCCAATTAGCCAGAAAGTTTTTGTGGAGCAGCTCCGGGATCTGGAGGATTGCGGTCTGGTTAAGCGAACTGTCTTTCCAACGGTGCCTCCACGTGTGCAATACGAAGCGACCGCGCTCGGACAATCGCTTCGCGAGATCCTTAAGAGCATGTGTCACTGGTCATCAGAAAACATCGAGAAAGTTCGCGAGAGCCGACGCAGAAGACAGCTGGAGTTAGCCGATAAACCGGGTTAAATTTTTACATGTCAGTGGTGTTAGAGCTTCGACAATCGGCTGAGCAGACTTCTCTTAATCTGAAACGTTGGGAGGAAGTTCAGGCTGATCCTTATTTGGCGAAATTGCCACATCGCATCGAAACCGACCGCTACGGGAATATCGTGATGACTCCTCCTGCAGCCATGCCGCACGGTACGACCCAGGCCGAGATAGCTCATCTGCTGAAGACTCTGCTCCCGGAAGGCATTGTTGCAACGGAATGCCCGATTTCGACAGCCGACGGAGTCAAGGCAACGGATGTCGGCTGGCTGGCCGGGAATCGGCACGCAGAGACCGCGCGGATCTGCCTTACAGTCGCGCCCGACATTTGTGTCGAAATAATGTCGCCTTCGAATACCAAAAAGGAACTGCTAGAAAAGGCTGCGTTATACTTTGAAGCAGGGGCGAAAGAGGTATGGATCATTGATACTCTGGGCAGCATCGAAGTGTTCAATGCCCCTTCGAATCGAATAGCCACGTCTAGGATTTGCCCCGACTTTCCTTTGCGGCCACAACCGTAAATCCATTCATTTACTGGAGAATACCTTTGTAAGCGGCTTCTTTATGCCTAACCATGCCTTCCTCGACCGGATCCTCAAAACCACGTATACTCGTCGTTGGCTCTTCCAACACCGACTTGGTTGTCTACTGTCAACGGCTCCCTAAACCGGGAGAGACGGTTCTGGGAGGCGAGTTCAAAATGTTCGGGGGAGGTAAGGGCGCCAATCAAGCCGTCGCGGCGGTTAGAGCGGGTGGAGATGTAACTTTTCTTGGGGCCTATGGCGCGGATCGCTTCGGTGACGAGGCTCGAGAACGTCTCGTGAAGGAGGGTATCCGAGTAGATTACTTTCGGCGGGTGACGGAAGCACCCAGCGGAATTGCCCTGATTCTGGTTGACGGAGTTACCCGAGATAATCTGATTGCGGTTGCCAAATCCGCGAATGAGGCAGTCGATGCCGCGATGATCTCTGCTGCACGTTCTGCTTTCGAGGCGGCGGACGTGGTGATCTCTCAACTCGAGATCAGGGACGAAGCGGTTAACGCGGTTGCCCAGATCTGCAATGAACTGAAAAAGCCTTTAATCCTGAATCCGGCGCCGACCCGAGCGCTAGCAAAGACCATCTACGAAAGCGTCGATATTTTTGTGGTAAATGAACATGAAGTCCGGACTCTCAGCGGCATTGAGAATATCGAGGCTGCAACGGCCTGGTTTCAGACGCAAGGCTGTCGAGTTGTGGTTGTTACCCTTGGAGCCGATGGTGCCACGTTTGTCAGTTTTTCGGATGGAAAACAGGGCGCAGTTCCGCCACCAAAAGTAACACCCGTTGATACTACTGGCGCAGGCGACTGTTTTGTCGGTTGGCTCGGAGTCGGTATTGCCGAAGGACTCAACCTCGAACAATCCGTGCAGCGAGCCGTCAAAGCTGCTTCATTAAAAACAACCCGTCCCGGGGCTCAACACGGCATGCCCTACAGAGACGAAGTGGTTGGCTGAAGCGAGGGCGTAGGCCCACTAAGATAAAGTCTCGAAGATCTGCGCATCGGCCAGTTTCTTCGTCGCACCTATACAGTTAGTCCTGGCGCCGAACTGACGGTTACCTGGAACTCTTCCAGTAGCTGGCCGGGCACCTGGAAACTGGTCGAAACAGCATGAGCGATCCGCTCCTGGGAGCGGGTGCGAGTTAGCGAGCACGCAAATTTGAGCAATGTTAATCGGCCAATCGCCGAGAAACCTCGCGAAAACGAGATCGATTATCTCGGGAAGTGGTTGACTTCTAGGATGATACAGCCAAACCTACCGAAACCGGCGGCAGGGCGCCCCACTTTACCGGTTTTCTGAAGAAGACCGCTTCTGCGTGCTCGTCCGTCGAAGTCGCCGGCAGCTTTTGTATGAGTACCCATCTATCATTGATTGGGAAATTGGGCTGGCACTCGAAATCTAACCGGGCTGTGGTTAACAGTTACTGGCGTCTGTTTGCTCTTACCCTCTTCTGCGGAACACGATTATGCGCAGAGGAGGGGTCATCAAATGAGCCAACGACCAGTTATGAAATCCGCTGGGGCGTCCAGATCCCAACTCGCGATGGCACCAAGCTTAACGGTACCGCGTACCTTCCTATCAACAAAGACGATGGAACATCTCTGAAAGAGCCAACCATTGTGCTGGTGACGCCTTATGTCTCGGACTCATACCACAAGGTCGCCGGCTATTTTGCTCAACGCGGGTATGGATTCTTGTTAGTTGACTGTCGCGGCAGAGGGAACTCCCAAGGACGCTTCGACCCCTTCATTAACGATGCGGATGACTGCTATGACACCGTTGAATGGGCTGCTCAACAAAGCTTCTCCAATGGTAAGATTGGCATGTGGGGCGGATCTTACTCCGGGATGAATCAGTGGTTGGTTGCCGCCAAGCTGCCTCCGCATTTAGCCACGATCGCGCCTGTGGCTGCTGCTCGTCCCGGGTACGATTTTCCTTTTTATCGGAGTCAACCAATCCCTTACAATACGCAGTGGTTGACTTTGGTTTCGGGAGTCGCAGTTCAAAACGATTTGTTTGGAGATTACGATTTCTGGACGCAAACTTTCTATCGAGCCTATCGGAATTTCGTCCCGTTCCGTCAACTTGATGCTTTCTTGGGCAACCCCTCCCCGATTTTTCAGAAATGGCTGCAACATCCTGGACTCGACGCTTTCTGGTTGAATCTGACTCCGAAGACAGAAGAGCTCGCTAAAATCAAGATACCGATTTTGAGCATCACTGGCCAATACGATGGAGATGAATATGGGAATTTGAGCTATTACTGGCAGTACCTTCGATCGGGAGCAAGCGGTGCGAGTGAAAACTGTTATCTGGTAATCGGTCCATGGGACCACGCCGGAACTCGCAATCCCACCGCCGAGGTTGGAGGCGTTAAGTTCGGGCCAGCCAGTTTGCTAGATGTTAAAGATCTTCATCGGCGTTGGTGGGATTGGATTTTTAAATTGGCACCAAAACCAGAGTTCCTTAAAGACCATGTGGCCTATTACCTTTTGGGTCCTGGTAACGAAGGGAAGGGTGCCTGGAGATATGCTCCGTCTCTGGAAAGTGTTGAGAAATCACACCTCGCGCTATTTTTGAACTCCAAGAATGGCGCGCAGACACTTTTTTCCGCAGGTAGCCTTACCACGACACCACCGCCTGAAGGTTCTGACTCGTATGTTTATGACCCGCTGGACCTCCGCAGAGGCGAGCAGGTCGAAAACATCCCTTACAATGAGGCCACCACCAATATCGATCAGCGATTGGCCTCCAGCATCAATGGCGATGGCTTGATCTATCAGAGTGATCCATTGCCGGAAGAACTGTGTGTCACGGGGTTTCCTACCCTGTCCCTTTGGCTCTCCATGGACGTGCCGGATACGGATGTTGAGGTCAACCTCTATGAAGTTCTACCCGATGGAGTCGCAATCAACATCTGGTCGGACGTCGTTAGAGCTCGCTACCGGGAATCGGAGCAGGTCCCTAAACTGGTGAAGGCCGGAGAGGTGGATCGATACTATTTCGATCCGCGTTTCTTTGTGGCTCGACGTTTGGCCAAGGGCAGCCGGTTACGCTTGATCGTCGCAGCGCCGAATTCGATTTATTATCAGAAGAATTATAATTCCGGGCAGATCGTTGCAAATGAAACGAAGGCGGACGCTCGTATCGCCCATGTTGTTCTTCATCGCGAGACCGAGTATCCAAGCCAATTGAGTATTCCTCTCGGGGAGGTATCAAAATAGTTGACCGTTTGCGCCTGCCACACCAGGCGCTGAGTGCAGTCGACCTCGGCATTGGCCCAGAGCGACCGGCCCGAGCGACAAATGCCACTGCAGGTCGAGCCGCTGTCCTCCGGTTGGGCCGTAGTGCCAGTTTTTTCGCCTGCCCATTGGCACGACCCCAAGAGGCCTGTAGAAAGAAATTGCAGTCCGCGCCTCTAATAGAAATAGTTCGGCGTTGCCGTTTTCCCGGCTGATTTAATGAAAAATCGTCTTCTTTGGGTCCTCCCACTGCTTCTTTTTTTGTGTTTGCTCTCCTCGGCAAAAGACTGGAAAACCGTTCGATTCGGTGTGGATGCTAGTTACGCTCCGTTTGAATCGAAAGCGCCGAGCGGCGAATTAGTTGGTTTCGATATCGATCTCGGTAACGCGCTTTGCGCCAAGATGGGCGCTAAGGCGGTCTGGGTGGAGAACGATTTCGACGGAATGATCCCGGCTCTGCAAGCACGTAAAATCGACGGCATTCTGTCGTCGTTGGCGGTGACAGAGAAAAGAAAACGGCAAATCGATTTTACCAATCCTCTTTTTGACACGCCGACCAGAATGGTGGCGAAAACAGGGTCAAATCTTTTGCCGACCGCAGAGTCGCTTAAGGGGAAGTCAGTCGGAGTCGAGCAGGGAACGGTCCAGGAAACCTACGCGAAGATGTATTGGGAACCCAAAGGCGTGAATATTGTCTCTTATCAGAACCAGGACGAAGTGTATGCGGACCTCAGGTCGGGCAGACTCGACTCAGCGCTCCAGGATGAAATTCAGGCGCAACAAGGCTTCTTGAAGAGCCCGCAAGGCCAGGGCTTCGCATTCGCCGGGCCAGAGGTCGTTGATGACGAGATTCTTGGGAAGGGCTCGGCCATCGGTTTGCGAAAGTCCGATCAGGATCTAAGAACGGCGCTAAATAAGGCCCTGCAAGAGATTCACCAGGACGGGACTTATCAGGCCCTGGAGAAAAAGTATTTCGACTTTGATGTTGCTCCCAAATAGGTCCATTCGGCGTTTGGCGTTTGGCGTTCGGCGTTCGGCGTTTGCTGCGCGGGGCCACTGGAGGGGAGCCGCTTTAGCGCGTGCCCAAGGAACTCGCGTGTTCTTTCCAAAGCGAGGAGGTCCAAAATATCGCGTTAAACAGGCGGCTCCCGCGAATTACCCAGCGCGATGTTTTGTCTCGCAGTCGGTTCGAATAACTCATTTCGCACCAAGGGACAAACCATGCGTTTGGAACGTTTGCGGGAGCCGCCTGCTAAGAACAATTTGTGGCCATATACGCTCCGAGAAAAATAGCGCGAGGTCCGCTGGGTACAATCCAAAGCGGCTCCCCTCCAGTCGGCCCGCACGCCGCACGCCAAACGCCGAACGCCAAACGCCGAACGCGTGATGAGCGGATATCTGCAACAGCTGCTGGTCGGGATCGTTGTGACCATTGAGGTGGGCACCGTTTCCCTTTTAATCGCTTTCGTTCTCGGGCTGATTGGTGCAGCTGCGAAGCTCTCATCGAATCGTTGGTTCGCCATCGCCGGCTCGGCTTATACCACTTTGATCCGGGCGGTTCCGGATCTGGTGCTAATGCTCCTCATGTACTACAGCGTCCAAAACTGCGTGAACGCGATTACTGATTTTTTTGGGCAGCCACAATTTGACATCGATCCGTTTGTCGCTGGTGTCTCTGTCCTGGGGTTCATTTACGGCGCTTATTTTACCGAGACGATTCGGGGCGCGGTAAAAGCAGTTCCTCGAGGCCAAATGGAAGCTGCCGCCGCGTTCGGCTTGACTCGGTGGCAAACCTTTTCACGAATCTTGTTTCCGCAGATGATGCGGTTTGCCCTGCCCGGTATCAGCAACAATTGGCAAGTCATTCTCAAAGCCACCGCTCTGGTCTCCATTATCAATCTGCATGAAGTCATTTATGCCGCGCAGGCTGCCATCAAGGGCTCGAGCTGGCCCGGCGGAGCGCAAATGCTTTTTTATCTTTCGGCGGCTGCCCTGCTCTACCTGGTCTTGACGACCCTCTCTAACTTTGTGTTTAGTTACCTCGAAAAGCGTTACGCTGCTGGCTTCGAGCGAATGGCTCGATGATTGACCTGATCAAACAGTATTGGCAGCCGTTCCTATGGGGTTCGCCCGACCATATCTCTGGTTTGGCTATGACCTTATGGCTAACCGTCGTTTCCTGCGTAATGGGGTTCGCTCTTGCCTTGCCTCTTTCGGTTGGCAGAGCCGCCGGGCCTTTGTGGATGCGTTGGCCGATCTGGCTCTTTACTTTCGTATTCCGGGGAACACCGCTTTACATCCAGTTATTGATAGTTTATTCCGCGATTTATGGGCTCGATTTTGTTCGAAATACGCCCGGTCTCGGCGCTTTCTTTAAGGACGCGCTAAATTGTACGATTCTTGCCTTCACTGTAAACACGTGTGCTTACACTACCGAATTACTGACCGGCGCGGTGAAAGCCACCCCTCGGGGTGAAGTGGAAGCAGCTCGATCTCTTGGGCTGGCTGGATCCAATCTATATCTCCGGATTATTTTGCCCTCTGCTTTGCGCCGGGCTTTACCGGCCTACAGCAACGAAGTGATTTTGATGTTACACGCCACCAGCTTGGCTTTTACTGCGACGGTGCCGGACATTCTCAAGGTCGCTCGCGACGCCTACGCAGATTATTATCTGCCGTTCCCCGCGTTTGGTATTGCTGCGATTCTCTATGCTTGTTTATCGCTGACTTTTATTTCGTTGTTCCGAAAAGCGGAACAGAAATGGCTGAGGCACCTGCCGACGACATAACGTCGAATCGACTCCTGATTCATGAACAAATTGGCGGTTGAAAATATCCATAAGCGTTATGGCGCAACAGAAGTGCTGAAAGGAGTTAGCTTGGCGGCTCGTCCGGGTGACGTGATTAGCATTCTCGGATCTAGTGGCTCCGGCAAAAGCACCTTTCTGCGTTGCATTAACCTATTGGAGCAACCGAACCAAGGAGCCATTTGGTTAGATGATCAGGAGATAAAACTCCGGCCGGGCAAACTCGGAATGTTAAGAGCAGAAAACCGGAAAGCATTGCAACAGCTGCGGACGAAGGTGGCGATGGTGTTCCAAAGTTTCAATCTCTGGTCACACCTGAACGTCTTGCAGAACATTATTGAGGCGCCGGTGCACGTGAAAAAGGTCCCGAAGCCCGAAGCAATTACCAAGGCGCGCTCGAATTTGGCGAAGGTCGGCCTGAGTACGGATGTGGAGAAAAAGTATCCGGCGCAGCTTTCCGGCGGCCAACAACAACGGGTTGCCATCGCCAGAGCGCTTACCATGGATCCGGAAGTGATGCTATTCGACGAACCGACTTCCGCGTTGGATCCCGAGTTGGTCGGCGAGGTGCTAAAGGTAATCCAGGCGCTGGCCACCGAAGGCCGTACCATGATCATCGTGACTCATGAGATAAATTTCGCGCGCCACGTTTCGAATCGGGTCGTCTTTTTGTCTGAAGGCAAAATCGAGGAGGAAGGGCCACCAGATCAAGTGCTGGAGCGGCCAAAGAGCGAGCGGCTTGTGCAGTTTTTGTCGGGGACGAGGTGGCACAGAGATACGTGACGGCGTTTCGGCGTGAGGATGTGCGTTGGTGGCACGCTTATAGAAAGTGAGGTACGCCATGCCAGGCTCCCGAATGGGACTTATGCGACTCATGGGACTAATGAGTCAGGTCCTATAAGTCCCATGAGTCCTATAGGTCCTATCCTTGAGCAGAGCCTAACGCGTCCAATCCACGCCCACCGCCGCTACGCTCCCACTATCTCTCCGAGACGATCCAGACAGATCTGCGACCAACCCTCGAGCAACTCGCGCTCGGTTTCCAGTTGGCTCAGTGTCAAGAACTCGAGTTGGGTGATCGCGCTTTCGCGCTTTACGGCTTCGGGTGCATCCAGCTCCACCACGTGGACGACTCCCAGGTGCACTTTTCCGACTTCGGTCGAATCGTCGTTGATCAATCCAACAATCCGATGCGATCGCGGCGCCGGGATCTGGACTTCCTCATCAATCTCGCGTTGGACGCCGGCGAGATACGCCTGGTGATCCAGCGCGAATAAACCTTCGTCCTGATCGTTCATATGGCCGCCGATACCGATCGAGTATTTAGCCACCAGCCGTTGTTCACCGGAACTCTTGCCGCGTCGATACCGTAGGATTTGGCCGTTTGCTACGATCAACGCGTAAGGGATGATTTGTTTTAAGCTGGGATCAGTCTCAGCGGAGGAACGCGGAGCGAAAAAGTTGTTCTCTCGATCGAGGAGCGCGGGAAGGTAATGATCCACACTCGATGAGAAACCTTGGAATGTGCCGAGCGAATCAAAGAGCGCTCGCCGAACTACCAGAATCATTTCTTCTTTCATTCGTATTCTCCTTTGTAGTCCCAGGTACGGTGACGTGGGTCGCGACCCTCATCCAGGTCGATGTAATCGAACATGGTTTCAATATCGGTCCTATCCTCGAATCCGCTTTCCTTTAGCCGTTTTTTTAAGCGAGCAGAAGTCTCATCGCGCCAGCCTTTCTTTCGCACCCAATCGTTCCACATGGCGATTTCTTCATCCGTGGGTGTGTGCCCGCGAGTAAAGCACCATTGCAACAGTTCTTCGTCGGTACCCCCCTGAAGAACGCGTTCGGTGAAGTCTTTGTAGTCCACCAGGAGAAATCGGCAGGTTCTCCCATCGAAACCCAGACCCAACACCTGTTGATAGTCGGCGGGTAGAAGGTTGACGGCGTGAAGCCGGATTTTATCAATCATTCGAGCAAAATAGTAAAGCCCGCCGGTTTTGACGTAAGCACTGCGGAGGTTTTCGACCTTCATCGGATCGGCATAACCGTACATGAGGTTGGGGGAGGTACAAGGAGTTCGAGGAGTTCGGGTTCAGGAGTTCAGGAGTTCAGGAGTTCAGGAGTTCAGGAGTTCAGGAGTTCAGGAGTTCAGGAGTTCAGGAGTTCAGGAGTTCAGGGTGGAGCAGGTCAAAAACTTGCAAGAAGAAAGCAGCTCATGCGATGGAAT
>JAFAHI010000259.1 GCA_019237325.1 Verrucomicrobiota bacterium
GCGCGCCGGTTCGTATCATTGCTATCTGTCATTTGTCATTCTACCGCCCATGACTGCCGCCAATAAGATCACCCTGGCTCGGATTGGCCTGATTCCCGCCTTTGTCTGGCTGGCATGGGCCTATGGCCGCTCTTTCTCCGGCGGCCAGCCAGAGGAATCCTACCGATTCGGCGCGATCACGATATTCTTAGTCGCGGCTTGTACGGATGGTATCGATGGCTTCGTCGCCCGCCGCTTTCACCAAGAGAGCCGGCTTGGCGCCATTTTAGATCCGATCGCCGACAAAGGATTAGTAGCGGCAGCTCTCGTTGTACTTGCTGCCTCGAGCTGGCCTCAGAGCTTGCCGTTCTGGTTTCCGTGCGTTGTGATCGGCCGCGACCTCGTACTCGGGATCGGATTCACCGCGCTAACTAGATTGATCCAACGCGTCGACGTTCATCCAAGCCTGACCGGAAAAATTGCGACCGTACTCCAATTGACGTCTATCGTCTGGGTCCTCTTCCGCATCCCCCGTTTTTTGTCCACGCTGGTTATCATCGCGACATTTCTCACCCTCATTTCAGGAACCGGCTATGTCCTTGACGGCATTCGGCAGCTGAGAGTTAAACGTTTTAGGTTTTAGGTTTTAGGTTTTAAGTTTTAAGTTTTAGGTTACTAGTTTCCCCCTCTACGATCCGGGAAAAAGCGCCCGATGATCCGCTTACCGGCGCGCAGCGCCCAAGTTAAAACTTAAAACCGAAAACTTATAACCTAGAACTTAGAACTTATAACCCCTCACCGGGTATAACGTTTGCTGCACTGAGATGGCTAAGGTGCCAACGGTCGCGATAGTCGGACGTCCAAACGTCGGCAAATCAGCTTTGTTCAATCGCCTTTTACGGCGACGCATTGCGATTGTTCACGACCAGCCCGGTGTCACTCGAGACCGGTTGGCCGCCGATTTTCAGCTCGATGACCGGCGGGTTACCTTGATCGACACAGGTGGCATCGGATCCGCCCTGGGCGATTCTTTTGACGATCAAGTGCAAGCCGAAGCCGAACTCGCCATGCAGATGGCGGACACGATCATTTTCGTCACGGATGGCGCCGCCGGCATAACGCCGATCGACGAAATGCTGGCGAAAGAACTGCGTAAGACCAGAAAACCGGTTCTGGTCGCGGTTAATAAAATTGACCACCCTAAACATGACCTTTTTGATGCAGAATTCTCGCGACTTGGTTTCGAACACATCTTCGCGGTAAGCGCCGAACACGGACGCGGAATCCTCGAACTCACGGACGCTTTAAAAGCGGGTTTATGGAGCCAATTTCCGCTGGAGAACGGTAAAGAAGACATCCTGGAACCGATTAAACTCGCGATTGTCGGGCGACCCAACGTTGGGAAATCGTCGTTAGTAAACGCTATCTTGCAGGATCAGCGAACCATCGTTAGCGAAATAGCCGGCACCACTCGCGACGCCATCGATATCCCCTATCGCCGCGATGGGAGAGATTTCCTGCTGATCGACACTGCCGGTATCCGGCCTCGCAGCAAGCACAACACTTCGGTCGAAGTCTTTAGCGTGATGCGCTCCGAAAAAAGCATCGAACGCGCCGATATTTGCGCACTGGTGGTGGATGCCGTCGATGGAGTCACCGCTCAAGACAAGAAAATCGCTGGGCTAATCCAGGAGAACGAGAAACCCTGCTTAGTCGTAGTCAACAAGCTCGATCTAGTGAAGCCATCGACTCGGGTACGAGACTTTGTCGAAGCGGTGTTGGGCCAAATCCGTTCCAACCTTTTCTTTCTGACTTACGCACCGATTGACGTCCTTTCTGCTCACACCAGGGAAAACCTCGACCGGTTGTTCAAAAGCATCGATAAAATCGAAAAACATTCTGAACGCTTTCTTGGCACCGGAGCGCTCAATCGTTTACTACAAGCCGCGATAGAGGCGCATCCTCCCCCTTTAAGAAGTAACCGTCGTTTAAAACTTCTTTACGCGACCCAAATCGACCCTAGCAACACGCCCGGTATCAAACCACCAACATTCATCCTGTTCGTCAACGATCCAGCGGCGCTGACGGATGACTATCGTCGTTACCTAGAGGCCAAAATCCGTGAACACCTCGGATATTATGGCCTGCCCCTTCTGTTCCGCCTGAGATCGCGGCGGTGATGCGGCGCCTGGCCATGAATGGGACCTATAGGACTCATGGGACCTATGTGAACCGGACGTTCTGAGTCTGCATGGCGGGATACGCACCGTCCTACAAGTCGTATAGGTCCAATAAGTCCCATCCGTGTACCGCTCTCACGCCCGTTTGCCCACTCGCCCCCTTGTCATCCGCCGTTTGTCATTTCATGGTTCAGAGTCCGCGCGCCGTCGCGGCCCTGACCCATGAAAAGCCTCTGGAACGACCAAGACGCCGCGCAATTCAAAACCGATCTCGAACAACGCGTTTATACTTCTCGTCTTCTGGGACGCGATACGTCCCTAGTCTTACATGGCGGCGGTAATACTTCAGTCAAGCTGACTGAACCCAATCTCTTCGGTGAGCCGGTCGACCTTTTGTACGTGAAGGGGAGTGGCTGGGATTTAGCTTCTATCGAAGCAGTCGGGTTTGCTCCGGTACGAATGGAACATTTGCTCCGATTGTCTCTTTTACCGGAGCTGAGTGACTCCCAAATGGCCAACGAACTTCGGGTAGCCACGATCAGAGCGGACGCCCCCGCACCCAGTGTAGAAGCCATTCTGCACGCAATCCTTCCTCATAAATTCGTCGACCACACCCACTCGGACGCGCTGGCCTCGATTATCGATCTTCCATCTGCCCGCGACCGATTAACTGAAATCTACGGTGACCGTGTCGTGGTCGTCCCTTATGTGATGCCGGGGTTCGCTTTATCTCGGGTATGCGCGGAGATCTTTCCGAAACTAGTGACCAAAAACACCATCGGGCTGGTGCTGCTCAAACACGGCATCTTCTCTTTCGGCGCCACGGCCAAAGAATCATACGACCGGATGATCGAGCTGGTTGATCTCGCCGAAAGTTACCTCCAGCGACATAATGCCTGGCAGATCACCTATCAAAAATCCTCTTCCTCGGCCGCACAGGTTCGGTCCGATATTGCCTCTCTTCGAAGCGAAATTGCCAAGGTCGCCGGTAAACCCATGATCCTCTCGTTGCACGACGAAACCAAATTCCTGGCATTCGCTCAGCGAAAAGATCTCGACGTGATCGCAACCCGAGGCCCGGTCACCCCGGATCATGTTATCCGCACAAAGCGGATCCCGCTGCTTGGCCGGAACGTTCAGCAGTACGCGCAGGCCTACCGCGACTACTTCGACACCATGGCCAGCCGATCTCAACGATCCTTGCAAATGCTCGACCCGGCTCCTCGCATCGTTCTGGATCCGGAGCTCGGTATGATCAGCGTAGGCAAGAGCGCCGATGAAGCCGCTGTTGCCGGCGAACTTTACGAACACACCATCGACGTGATGTCGCGAGCCACCGTGCTGGACGCTTGGGAGCCGGTCACTCCTGAAGAAGCCTTTGACGTCGAATACTGGGAACTTGAACAAGCCAAACTCGGTAAAGCTGGCTCATCCAAGCCGCTAATGGGTGAAGTTGCGCTGGTTACCGGCGCCGGCTCGGGGATCGGCAAAGCCTGCGCCGAAGAATTAAGGCAGCGCGGCGCCGCTGTAGTCGCTCTCGACATCAATCCCGCCATCGTCAGCCAATCCAATAAGAAATCGTTCCTCGGCATTCAGTGCGACATCGCCGATGAAACCGCTCTGGAAACCGCTCTGGAAACCGCTGCGCGACGCTTCGGTGGACTCGACATAATGATCCTAAACGCCGGTATCTTTCCTTCCACCAAACGGATCGAAGATCTCGACCTGGCCACCTGGCATCGCACGATGCGCGTGAATCTGGATGCCAACTTATCGCTGCTCCGTTTGGCTCATCCGTTACTGCGATTGGCCCCAAATGGTGGGCGCATCGTGATCAACGCCTCTAAAAATGTGCCGGCTCCGGGCCCCGGCCAAGCCGCTTACTCGACGTCTAAGAGCGCCCTCACCCAATTGGCTCGGGTGGCTGCTCTGGAATGGGGTAAAGACAAGATTCGCGTGAACGTTGTCCATCCTAACGCCGTGTTCGATACCGGTCTTTGGACCCCCGAAGTCCTCCAGCAACGAGCCGCCAGCTACGGTCTATCGGTCGACGACTATAAGCGCAACAACGTGCTCGGGGCCGAGGTCACAAGCCGGATCGTAGCCAGTGTCATCGTCGAACTCTGCGGCCCCACCTTTTGCGCAACCACTGGCGCCCAAATCCCCATCGACGGCGGCAATGACCGGGTGATCTGAGGGTTATAGGTTTTAGGTTGTAGGTTATAGGTTTTAAGTTGGGCGCTTTGCGCCTCGAAGAGTGCATTACGAACGCGCATCTCGAGATTCGTGGCGCTCAACTTAAAACCTAAAACTTTAAACCTATAACCTAAAACCTATAACCTCCTGAGCTCCTGCCGAAGCCGTTCTACTTCCTGCATCAGGTCCAGAACGATGCGCAGACTTGGGCCTTCCAATCGCATCTCCGTTCGCAAACTCTGGATCCGGCGCAGCCAATAGATTCCGTCTTCATCGAACAGCGGTTCTCCGTCTTCTTTGTAACGAGTTGCTCTGACTAAGCCTTCGCGGCAGTAGGTTCGGATCCCGTCGGGGTCAACGGCCGTGTACTCTGCGGCTGTCCTGACATCGAATAGTTTACCGGTGTCCGGATTAATCACGGTCAATCGCACGTACTCCTTCGTCTCGTGGCTGCTTTCACCGCTCATAACTTTAGTAATCAGTGATCAGTAGGTCAGTAATCAGTGATTTTAGTCCCTCTTCTCTTTGCGCCTTTGCGTCTTTGCGTGAGATTTTAGGCTGTTTCTTTGGGCATGCGGCTCTCTGCCGCGATTGATCAAACTCGCGGATCAAACTTAGAAGTCTTGGCTAATTCTCCCCATAACCGGCTTTCCTCCGCCGTAATGCTTTCCGGAACCTCAATCCGGACCACCGCATAAAGGTTTCCCCGCTTTCCATCCGAGCGAGTAAGACCAAGGTTGGCAAGTCGAAAAGTCGCTCCGTTGACTGTGCCGGCCGGGATCTTCAGCTTCGCCTGGCCATCCAGCGTCGGGATATTCACACTGGACCCCAATACGGCTTCCCATGGCGCTAACTCCAGGTCGTAATAAAGGTCCGCGTCTTGCCAACGAAAATCGGGATGTTTCTGGAACGAGATCCGTAAGAACAAATCTCCCCCATTCTCTCCCTGACCAGCTAGCCGGATGCGTTGGCCCTCCCGAATACCGGCCGGGATTTTTACTTTATAGGTATCCGTCTTCGCCGGTTGGCCAGATTGATTCCCCCGTTGCAAAGTGATGGTCCGCGTCGAACCATGTAGCGCTTCTGAAAGGCTCACCAGCATGTCCGCTTCGACATCGCGTTTGCGTGGACGGCGAGCCGTCTCGGCTTCGACATCAAAGTCAGGCGTACCCGCATAGGATCGTCGGGTACCGAAAAATTGTTCGAAAAAGTCGCTGAACCCGGTACCACCGAAATGAAACTCGGTGCCTTCTTCGTACGGTCCCTGACGAAAGGTCCAGCCTTCCGGCGCAGCTCCGGGAGCTCCTGCAAACTCGCCGCTTTGCCAGGCCGCCCCTAGTCTGTCGTATTTTGTCCGCTTCTCCGGATCGCTTAAGACTTCGTAAGCTTCATTGATTTCCTTAATCTTTTCTTCGCCTTCCTTTTTGTCCTTTGCGACGTCCGGATGATATTTTCGTGCCAGCTTCCGGTAAGCAGACCGGATCTCATCCGCGGTGGCAGTCTTGCTGACGCCAAGCGTCTCGTAGTAATCCCTGAATTGCGTAGCCATAGATGGAGGAGCTAGAATCTGGTATCCAGGAGGTTCCTCCTTCTCCCAATGTAACGCTCAACCACGATTTTCAAGGCATGTAGTCGCCTAGGATCGTTCTCGTACTCGTCGTCGTCCTCGTCCTCGAATTAACCCAAGCTGCGTCACACCCCCCGCGTTCTCCCATCCTCGGGACTATTTCTCCCGTCTTCGGAACCGGGGCGCGGCGGCAAGTGACAACCTGTACCCTGCAATTCGCAACCGGCAGCACTGAATCACGGAGTCGCGTCATTGTAACCCCCAGCGAGACAGTAACTTCCGATCAATTACTTCTCGGTCCCTGAGGAAGAATGGACTCAACCCCAACCTGTTCGAGCGCCAATTTCCGGGCGCATTTTCGCCTGCGTTGATTCACGCATATCCATTCGCCTTAAACCAAGTGATCGCGTCCCGCAGCGTTTCCGGAATCTCTCTGAACCGGATCCCTAATTCGCGTTCGCTCTTTTGATGATCAAAATGTTGGCGCCCAGATTCCTTCGCGAGAAGCTGGACCGTTGCCCAACCAATCAATACCGGTCGCCCGGTGATCCGCGCCCGGATCTCGCCGATCGCTCCGAGCAGATACACGACCGCCATGGGCACTTTATTTCGAGGCGCCCGGATGCCAGAGATCTTCTCTAGATCATTAAATAGATCTTCCATGGTTACGTTTCGGCCGGCAGCCAAATAGCGATCACCGCGTTTTCCGCTTTCCGCGACTCGGATTGCCGTGTCGGCGACGTCCCGCACGTCCACGACTGAGAATGATCCGGGTGGAATCCCAGGCATCTTTCCTTTCAAAAAATCGAGCACGGTTTGGCCAGCAGAAGTTGGCCCACTATCGCCAGGACCATGCATCCAACCAGGTAAAACGAACGCCGCCCAAAAATCCGGATGCGCCGCCAAGAACTTTAAAACCTCCTGATCAGAAAGAATCTTGCTCCTTTGGTAGTCATCGGCCTCACTCTCCAGCCTTAACGTTCCCTCATCCGCTATGTGGCCAGGCTGGCCGCGCAAAACCGCGGTGGAACTGATATGGACGAATCGGCGAATCCCGGCCTGGTAGCATTCTTTGAGAAGATTCGCCGTTCCGGCGACATTAGTGGTATAGAGTTGGTCCCAATGGTTGCCGCCTTTATAATTATCCCGGAAATAAGCCGCCGTGTGAAAAACGATGTCGACGCCTGACAATCGGTCTACAAATGTTTTCGGATCATTGATATCGCCCACTGCGATTTCGAGTCCTAAGGAGCGAAAGAGTTTCTGCGCTTTCTCTTTGGATCTAGCCAAAGCTCGGACGGTGACTCCGCTTTCTACCAACTTACGGACGAGATTACTCCCGAGTAGTCCAGTAGCTCCGGTTACCAGCGCGGTCTGCCCCGGAACCACTTTCCAACCTATTGGCTCGGGCCTTGCGACGGCCGAAACCGTACCCACCTCACCTGCGATGTCGTGGTTTCCATCGTTCATAAACACGAGTATATATTCGTAAATTAGAGAAATGCGAGCTTTTATTCGTGAATAAGCGATCCTCCGGCCAATCCGCCCACCCGCCCATACGCCGACAACCCGACACGTCTACGGCTAACCCCCGACGCCAAGCCCGCGGCCAACGCCGCATCGACCAGTTGCTCGATGCGGCCGATACGGTTTTCGCCGAGATCGGCTACGAACGTGCCACCACCAACGCCATCTGTGCCCAAGCCGAGGTATCGCCTGGCACCCTCTATCAATTCTTCCCGAATAAACAGGCCATCGCTGAAGCCTTAGCAGCTCGTTATCTCGAACGTTTACCGGAGACGCATCGGGTCGCCTTCGACGTCGCCTCGGCCCATGCCCCACTGGCGGAGCTGATCTCACATGTAGTCGACCCCTTTATCGCACTTCACCGACAGGGGCCTGGCCTCGAAGCTCTGTGGACTGGTTCAGTCATCTCCGACGAGCTAATCGCATGCGTCGAAGGGCTAAAACAGCACATAGAGAAGAGCCTGGCAGCATTGTTTCGTGCTCGCTGTCCTAGGGCAAATCGCGCTGAGATCAACCGGGCCGCCGCCACGTCAGTTCAAATCGTCAATGCATTCCTGCATATCGCCGTTACCGGTGCGCCCAAGCAACAACGAGACGGAACCAAAGAGCTGAAGACCGTACTATTTCGGTATCTAGAACCGATTCTCGGAGAATAGGCAATACTTTGGAGTCTGTTTTTCTAGTGAACTCCAAAACTACTCATGAACACCAAATGTAGTGGTTTGCTTGTTTCGGCGAAACAGCATCAGCCAAGACTGCCTCTAAAAGAGTCGGCTAGGCGTCGGCGTGATAGACTAACACCGGGCAGTGGACGGCGTGTAGAATTCGCGGTGCCGCGTCTGCACCAAACAAACCGGCAAGAACATTGTGGTGATGGCTGCCAATGACAAGTAGATCGGCATTCAAAGTGGAGGCCATTAAGGCGATTTGTTTTACTGGTTCGCCGACTCGAAACTCCCAGCCACAGTGAGGATAAGTTTGCTCGATCTCTTCAAATTCATTCAGAAGCGTCTGCTCCGCATTGTGCCGTGCATTCTCAAAGTCCTCGTTGATTTGTGACGCAATAAAAGTGCTTTCATTTGGCTCAAATACGTGGACTAGCGTCAACGAGGCGCCAAACTGTTTGGCCAACGCCAATGCATAGTTTGTGGTCTTCCTTGCATGATCGGATAGGTCGGTCGCAACCACGATCTTCTCAATGCGTGGATTAGATTCAGTGTGCCGCTCCAGCGGCATCGGTTTTTCGAGTAAGATGTTCATAGTTGAATTTGTCGCTTGCTCACCATCTAGAAGATTTGTGCCGACCGGTCTCACCATCCGTTGCCCGGGCCTGGGCGTAGCTTGACCCCCGTCGGGAATCGAGACCTTTTTCATGACCCAGGGTTTTTCCGCCAACTCAAAGTGAAAATCGTCAAGAGCAAAGGAAGGTCAGCAAGCACCAAGAAGGGTTAGCTACCCAAGCTAGAAAGCCCATACTAACCGCAGTGATAAAGTCAGCTAGTTGCCGTTGTGATAAACCAACACCGGGCAAGGCGCGTGATGAACGATCCGCGATGGTTGATCAAGCCCCAATAGTTGGCCTAAAAAGCGCTGATGATGATTCCCTGTTAGAATCAAATCAGCGTTCAAGGTTTGTGCCAGCTGAACGATCTTTTCCGCGGGATCCCCAACAAAGAGATAGGCCGAGCATGAGGGGTAAGTTTTGCGCACTTTCCTTGCTAAATTTTCCAGCTCTTCTTGTGGGGCAATCACGGGATCGCCGAAACGAGAATCTGCACTTCCTGGTACGTCAGTAGCGTCTTTAGGCGAAGAGACATGAACCAGGGTTAGAGACGCGCCGAAACGTGTAGCAAACTCTGCTGCGTACGCAGCAGTCTTTTCGGAATGCGGCGACAAATCAACGGCCACAAGGATTTTTTTGATATCAAGGTCCGCGCCAAACGACATTGTCTGTGGCACCCGAGTTTCTTTCAGGAGATCATTCATATTGTTCCCAATTTTCGTGGAACAAAATATCTGCTCCTACAGCGCGTTACTCACCCTCGATTGTTCAAGGCTGCCCCTCGGATCGCTTTTGATTTGAGGCCGCGGCGTTGTGGACGTTTGTCATCTCTGGTTAAAGGCGGAGGTGGGATGTCATAGCTTCTCCGCCAAACATGAACTTGTTCGTCGCCGTACTGCTTCGCTGTCGCGGCTTTGTCTAACCCCTGCAGCGCTCCATAATGGCGCTCGTTCAAGCGCCACGACTTTCCAACTGGGATCCAGGTTAGATGAAGTTCATCGAGTACAATCCAGACTGTCCGAATAGCGCGTTTCAGGACTGACGTAAAGGCACCGTCAAAGGTATTGCCACAGGACTTCAGGATTCTCGCCGCTTCTAGGGCTTCTTCCCTGCCATGGTGAGAAGGATCGACATCGGTCCAACCGGTAAACCGATTTTCTTCATTCCACACACTTTGACCATGCCGCAACAGGGCAAGTTTTAGCATCGCAAAAGACTACACCTCCGGCCGACTGTGCATATATCCGTTGTAATGCTGTAGAGCAGCTTGCACGATAGTTTCAGCCGCGCCGGCAAAACCCGTCTTTGCAGTATTGATTACTAGGTGATAAAGCAGCGGATTATCGCTATCAGAGTCGAAATAACGCCGCAGATAGCGCCGTCTCGCATCATCTTCTTCTGACACTTTCATGGCTGCCTCGTTCGCCGACAAACCGTAGAAATCCCCTGCCTGGCTTATTCGTTTCGATAACGGGGCGACCAAACGAACGTGAAGAACGTACGGTAAAAGTTGAGTAATAACTTCTGCTCCTCTGCCCACCATGATTGCTCGACCCATACTGGCTAGATGCAGGATCGTCTTAGTGGTCTTTTGAGCAAGCCACCAGGTATTCGGGTGAATACCCAACAATTCTTCTACGATTGACTCGACGGGAAGCCGCGCGTCCTCAACCATAAACCTTTCTAAATCGAGCGGAAGCTTGTGTTCGACGAGCGTTTCTTTCGCCAAATTCTTATCAAAGACAGTCCACGCCGCCTCTGTTTCGGCTGGTTTGACGATCGCGTTTAGTCGTTCGGCTACCATTTCAGCAACCGTGGTCGCTCCGGCTCCCGATTGCCGTGAAATCGTGATTGATGGTTGCTGTGGCAGGGGTGCTTTCTTCGGAAGAGCTGCCTGCGACAGAAGATAGCGATTGAACCTTTCTAATGATGACTCTCTCATAAACTTGGTTCTTTATTTGGTTAATTGTTGGATAGAGAACGAAGACATTGAGATATTTCTAAGCTGCGAGCATTCCGATCATCCGCACCAGATTATGGTCGATTCCTTTCGTTTTGCCGGCGACTAACGCATAAGGAGTAGTAACGATTTGCCCTTTTTGTAAGCCTACCAGCACGCCGGTCTCATCGTGGTGCAGGCATTCGATTGCAGTGACTCCAAAACGAGTTGCCAACAAACGGTCGAACGCTCCAGGCGCTCCGCCGCGTTGAACGTGTCCTAACGTCACTACTCGTAGATCAAAGCCTACCTTGTCCTTCTGCGCATTACAGTATTGGGCCAGAGTGGTCGCATTGTATTGAGCACCTTCCGCCACCACGCCGATCGCATGCGCCTTGCCACGTTGATAAGCTTCCCGGAAAAGCTCTATGACGACTTGCAGCTCCGTTGGCACCTCCGGCATGATTACGGCCTCAGCTCCCCCCGCAATCCCAGCAGCCAGCGCCAGGTAACCGCAGTTTCGTCCCATGACTTCCACTAGAAAAGCACGGTGATGCGAACTCGCCGTGATTTTGATCCGATCAATCGCTTCTAAGGCAACATTCAGAGCGGAATCAACACCGATCGAAATTTCGGTCCCTAATAGGTCGTTATCGATCGTGGAAGCGATGCCGACCACGGGGAAGCCGGTAGTTGCTAGTGCGGCAGCGCCGGTTTGGGATCCATTACCTCCGATAACCACGAGCCCATCAATGCTAGCCGCCTCCAAAACCGCCCGGGCCTTTTGAATTCCACCATCAAGTTTGAATTCAGGACAACGAGCGCTGCCCAAGATCGTTCCGCCTTGTTGGATTATTCCGCCAACATCTCGGGCTGTTAGTGTTCCAAAATTTGAGGCGAGCAATCCGTTATATCCCTCATGGATGCCCAGGACTTCGTAACCGAGATGAAGTCCGGTTCGGACCACGGCTCGGATCGCCGCATTCATCCCGGGGGCATCACCTCCACTTGTTAGCACCGCAAATCGTTTTTTCATGCCTAAAAGGTCGCCAACCCGCGGCTCTGTCGCCTCACATCGGTTGTCAAAAGGTCGGCCTCAGTTGGCCCCGAGAGATTTGGTAGCGATTCCTCGGCGGATATCTGACTAGCGGGCACACACAGCACCGGGCAATTAGCTCTCCGAACTAGTTCATCCACTAATTCTTCAGGCAGCCAACACCAACGGACTAAGTCCAATGGCAATGGAATGGCGATCAAATCCGCTAACAATCTCTCACTTTGCCGAAGAATCTGGGTTGCCGGCGATCCGCTTACATAGCGACAGCTACACTTTGGAAAAAGTTTTCGGGCTTCCCCGGTAAGCTCATACAATCGCGATCGAATTCTCCAGCGATGAAGCGATAGTTCTGTTACAGCGCGCTCGCCGGCAGCAAAGTCAAAGCTCGGCGGCGCAACATAGCAATGAAGAAGCATAACGCTGGCCCTGAGACGGCGGGCCATTAATAGAATAGGAAGCAGGTCACTCAGTTTTGTCTGAATTGCGTCTACGGGAACAAGTATCCGATGAATCGGCGAGGAATTAGGCGCCGCCAGGGTTCTCTTCACAAGGAGAGATTCGTCCCATGGTTAGTATTCGACTCACCAGGTGTTGCTAACGTTTCGTCGTGTTTTGAGCTGCGAAGCGATTACAGAAATAGCCTAGTCCCGCAGGCGCGCATAGGCATTAACTTAAGGATGGAAC
>JAFAHI010000310.1 GCA_019237325.1 Verrucomicrobiota bacterium
CCGACCAAAGTTTGCTCATCGAATGCACCCCAGACCTCGCACGCTGGGAATACATGCCTTCGGAAATATTGCCGATCTTCTTCAGCAGTGTGAAGACCAGCGAATAAGGGCATGGCATGCAGCAAAGACGCCCGATGCACAGCGGCCGCGGCATCCATCCCTTCGAGCCCTAGCTTTCTTATCGTCATGTGGAGGCAGACGGTAATCACAATAGACAAAGATCACAAAGGCGACGAAGACAGAGCACAACCAAAGGCAGGAAATGAGGAAGAGTAATAAATAGCGATCTCCGTTGCCTCCTCACCTTCCGTTTAATTTTCGCCTTTGTCTTAGACCTTTGCGCCTTTGCGGCTTTGCGTGAGATTTTTTCTGCCTTCGTGTCCTTTGTGACCTTTCCGTATTGTGATCTCCGGCTTAATCGTACTCGTCGTGACGACGCCACCACTCATACGGCTCTGACTGCGGCCAACCCTCCGGGGAATCCTCCCAATTCTCTTGCCGCCCGAACGGCGTCAGATCGAGAAAGCTCCAGAAATTGCCTAGCTTTTCGTCGCCACGCCCAGTCGTAAAATACGTGCGGAAGACTCTGCCTTCGTCGCGCAGGAAGACGCTGGTGCCGGACGTTTCCCCTTCTGGAGTCGACATTCCGAAATCCACATTAAAGTCACTCTCAGCCGAGGAGAACCAGGGGAGAGTCCAGCCCATGCGTTTTTTGTATGCGAGAATATTCGGGAATGGGGCCAACGAGATCATGAAAAAGGAAGTATCACGCGCATGAAGATGGCTAAGATTTCCAACGTTGTCGGCGTACTGTGAACAACCATCGCAGCCGGCGTCAGGCCAACCGCAAACGCCAGGGGCGAACATGAAGTGATACAGGATGAGTTGACGACGTCCGTCGAACAAATCGAGCAAGCTCACTTTTCCCTCCGGACCATCGAAGAGATATGGCTTGTTGATCTCTACCATGGGTAGCCGCCGTCGCTCGGCTGCGAGCGCATCACTCGCACGCGTATGTGCTTTTTCACTCACTAAAAGACGGTCACGAGCGGCTTGCCATTCAGCCGGTGATACGATGGGCGGCAGTTTCATTTGTCTCTCCATTAAAAGTTGATCGTTTCTATCGCTTATTCGTTGCGTTCAATCATAAGACGAACGAGCGGCGTGATTCAGGACACTGGCTAGCGTGTGTTTCGGCTCGCGACCAAGAATGGGCTGAGTAAGAGAGGTCGCGTCTTTCATGGTCGTCTCTGGCGCTTCTGGCAATGCGCATCCCAACCATGGGAACAGCGAGTCCCACTGTTGGGCCGCGGGGATTTGCTTATGCGAGGCCGCATCGTGAGGACCACCTTCGATGTCGCTCCTACCGGAGCTGGTCGTCTTTTACGCGATTGTTGCTATAAAGATTTGCCTCCTACGGAGCCGGCTAAGTTCGTTCGTCCGCTCGCGTTCTGATAACTAAAACCGGACAAACCGAGTGCGAGATCACGCGTTGAGTAGTGCTGCCTAAAAGAAAATGAGCCAACCCGGTTCGTCCATGGGTTGGCATCACAATCAGGTCAGCCTCGTGTTCACCTGCGTATCTGACAATCTCTTCGAACGGGACGCCAATCAAAAGGGTCGGGAGCACCACCACTTCTTTGTCGCTTACGCGACGGACAAGGTCTTCGAGTCTCTCGATTGCCCCGACCTTGGAAGCTTCCAACACTTGATTTGCGATCGCGGAATCGACGTCTTCTCTTTGGGACAATAGCCCCAGGTATTCTTTGAGATGGAAAACGTGGAGGACCACGACTTCCGCTTTGTACGGTCGGCCTAAGCGAACGGCGTATTTGAGCGCCCGTTCCGAACTTTCCGAAAAATCGGTCGGGACCAAAATACGTTTGAGCTGCAACTGACCGGATGAGTCGACAGAAGAATGTTCTACGGCTTTCTGGTTTGCCGGAGTCGCGCTCATTAGACCTTTCAACCGCGTAAAAGCGAAGCGTTAAGAAGAATAGCCGCAAAAGAGCACAAAGAACGCAAAAAAATAAGCGCGAATGGACACGAACAAAAATAAGAACCGCGGATGAACGCAGATATACGCGGATAGGAATCATCCAGAGAGCACATAGCCTAACCTTTAGATTCGATCAGTTACCAAAACGGGCGCAAAAGACCTCGTTACCGGTAAACCAGTTTTCACGGACCGGCACCGTGATCGAAGCCCAGGACCAAATCCGCGTAAATCTGCGTCTATCTGCGGTTCATGTTTTTCTTCGCGTTCGTTCGTGTCCATTCGGGTTATTTTTTGCGTTCTTTGCGTTCTTTTGCGGCTATTTCTCGGTCCCCGCGCTCAGCTCGGCGGCCGTCCCGGCGCCACGTAGAACTCTTCCTCGATAGCGGTCCCGCGATGGAGTGCGTCGTGGTAGATGGATTTACGGCGGATTGCCCGGGAGACATGGTAGGCAGTAAGACAAGCCAGCATGAG
>JAFAHI010000630.1 GCA_019237325.1 Verrucomicrobiota bacterium
AGCGCACCTACGAGAACACGGTTGCTCTGCGGATTGTGGAAAGCCAAGACGGAATGACCGCGGATTGGGTACGGATCCCCTACGAAATCCTCGCCAAGATTTCGAGCCGGATCATCAGCGAGGTCAAAGGAGTGAACCGGGTTTGCTATGACGTCTCCAGCAAACCTCCCAGCACGATCGAGTGGGAGTGAGGAAGGTTCGCGGTTCAGGATTCTTGCGCGTCCGTGCGAAACTGAGAGATTATCGCTCAACGTTTAGTTGAGCTTTACCGTGAACAGTGAACGGTGAACCGCGAACTGTGAAATCTTATGCGCCTCGCCATTTATCCAGGAAGTTTCGATCCGATTACAAACGGGCATCTTGACGTTATCCATAGGGCGTGCCGGCTGTTCGACGAATTGATTGTCGCGGTAGCCTTAAACGATCAGAAACATACCTCTTGCCTGTTCTCGATTGACGAACGGATCGCCATTTTGGAACAAGCCTGCGAAGGGATAGCCAAGGTCCGTGTAGCCAAACTCAACGGTCTACTGGTGGATTTTGCACGTGCCTGTGGAGCGAACGCGATCGTACGTGGCTTGAGAGCAGTGTCGGACTTTGAGTTCGAATTTCAGATGGCGCTCATGAATCGAAAGATGGAACCGGACATCGAGACCATCTTTTTGATGCCCAAGGAGGAGTACACCTATCTGAGCTCGAGAATCGTAAAAGAGATCGCCCGGCTCGGCGGCAAGGTTGATGCTTTCGTCCCAGCTTGTGCGGTGAGGGCGTTAGCTAAGAAGTTGTCGGGGAAGGTCTGAGAGCGTGGTGAGCTTTAGCCTCGAGGTACTACATCGTTCCTGTACGGAATTCGATATTTTTGAATGCCCGAGCACATGCTCCGTAGGAGCAAAATCTTTATAGCTACCGATGTCCGAAGAGGCAGTTAGCTCCAGAGGAGCGATATTTGATCGGCGCATCTATTGGCAGGAGGTCCTGAGAACAGTGTTCGGTAGCAGGTCAGAATCCGCCATACGGCTCCGCGTATCATACCGAATATGCCGCTCCTACGGAGCTCACGTTTTTTACGTCGATAACTATAAAGATTTTGCTCCTACGGAGCACGGACCCTGCCTTTCGGAAGCCTCGGCCCACCAAATTTGGCCTAAAAAAAGCAGTAGAATCGTCCGGCTTAGCCGGAGTATTCTACTGGCATAGCCCGGATCGCTTCCCTGGGGAGCGATGCGGGCTGTGGGGAGAATTCGCCATGAAAATTCAAGTCAATCAAATCCCGGCGAAAGGTGCAGCGTTCGAAGGTAAGGAGCAGGGCGACATACTCCAGCTGAATGACCCGGCCATTCGCCCGGTCGACACCTTGTCGTACTCACTCTTCGCGCAATTCGACAACGATACGCTTTTGGTAAGCGGCACGCTTTCGATAGATCTGGAACTGGATTGTGTCAGCTGTTTACAACCATTTATCTACCCGCTCGTTGTCCGGGATTTTTCGGTAGAGACACCGGCTGGCCCCCACGATACTGTCGACTTGACTGACTACCTCCGCGAGGATATTGTCCTCGCTCTTCCGGCGCACCCGCGATGCGATTGGGACGGGAGCCGTGTTTGTCCCGGACCAAAAATACCGCGCCAGGTGACGGAAGAAAAAGAGCCGAGCCAGCCGGATGCGTGGGCAGTGTTAGACGAATTGAACTTAAGAAAGAAGAATTGACCAATGGGTGTACCAAAAAGAAAAACGTCCAAGATGAGACTTCGGACGCGAAAAGCCGCTAACCGCTGGCACGCCCCGCAGCTGACCAAGTGTCCTCAATGCGGTAGCCGAGTCCGTGGCCACACCGCATGCCCTGCCTGTGGGTATTATCGCGGCCGGCAGGTTTTGTCCGTCGAGGTAGCGTAAGAGTCCACCGTTCACGGTTCGCTGTTCGCCGTTCACGGTCCCGTTGGCGGTGCTACGGACAGAGAAGCAACCATATCTCTAGCCTTCAATAGGACTTGTGCGACTCGTGGGACCTATGTCGTATCTGCGCCATAGGTCCCGGAGCAACCTCCTGGTGACAGCAGCCTAAGCCCCGAGAAGGCCTCTTTCGCATCGATCGGGTGCCTTATTCCAAGCCACAGCGAGGCACGCTCCACGAGCGCTAACGCTGAACAGGGAACCGTGAACGGCGAACGATGAACCCTTAAGCCGCGAATTCCTGTTGAACGGTCCTTTTTATTGCGTTAATCACGGGGTCTAGGCTTTTCCGGTTTCTGGTTGCTGTAAGCCTACACATATGAGGATCGCATTAGATGCTATGGGGGGTGACTTCGCCCCTAAGAACAACGTGGAGGGGGCTGTTCTTGCGTTAAAAGAGTATCCACATATTGAGAAGCTCTTCTTAGTCGGTGACGCCACGGCGATTGGCGCCGAACTGAAACGCATCGGATATCAGGATCAAAGGCTTGAAATTTTTCATGCCTCCGAAGTGGTGGACATGCACGAGTCGGCAGCGAAGGCGATTCGCCAGAAGAAAGATTCTTCGATTTCGCGCTCCGTAGACCTGATTAAAAACGGCTCAGCTAAAGCCGTAATCTCTGCTGGCCATACCGGTGCAGCGGTCGCTGCATCCGTTTTAAAGCTGCGAACTCTGAAAGGAATCGAGCGTCCGGCAGTGGCCTGCCTATTGCCAACCGAAGTCGGCGTCTTTGTTTTGATCGACGCGGGTGCGAACCCAGATTCCAGCCCCGAAAACCTGTTGCAATTCGGAATCATGGGCTCGGCCTTCTCCGAGCAAGTCTTAGGAAACAAACGTCCGAAAGTCGCTTTGCTTTCAATCGGCGAAGAGGATGTGAAAGGGAATGACATCACGAAAGAGGCTTTCAAGCTCTTGAAAGCTTCCAGCCTCAATTTCCAAGGCAATATCGAAGGGCGTGACCTGTACGAGAACCCGGCCGATGTCGTGGTCTGCGATGGCTTTACCGGAAACGTTGTGCTGAAGACCTCGGAGTCGATCGCTTATGCAATTTTCGGTTGGTTAAGACGAGAATTGAATCGCGGGCTAGTGCGAAAGATTGGAGCTCAACTGGCTCGAGGAGCCTTCCGCGATATCTATAAAAAAACCAACGCCGAGGAATACGGCGGTATGCCACTTCTGGGGGTTAACGGCGTGTGCATCATCGCCCATGGCTCAAGCTCACCCGTGGCCATCAAAAACGCGATTCGGGCCGCAGCCGAGTCGGTGAAACAGGATCTTAATCCCCATATTTTACGGAAGCTCGAAATCTATAATGAGAATGTCGCCGCGACCACATCGGTCCAATAAACCTCGCCGGACTGTTTCGATCATTGGAACCGGCAGCTATGTACCTGAACGGATCCTGACCAACCATGATTTGGAAAAGATGGTTGATACATCCGATCAATGGATTCGTACGCGGACTGGTATTCGCGAGAGGCGGATCGCAAAAGACACCGAGACGACCAGCGACATGGGTAGTCGAGCTGCTTTAGCAGCGATGGAGCAGGCCAAGGTAACTCCAGAAGAGATCGACCTGATCATTATGGCTACGGCCACCCCGGACCATCTATTTCCGGCGGCGGCTTGTTACGTCCAAAAGAAGATCGGTGCGATTAACGCCGCGTGCTTTGACAATTCGGCGGCGTGTTCCGGTTTCCTCTATGCCCTGGAAATCGCGCAGCAGTTTATCTCGACTCACGTCTATAACACCGTTCTCATTATTGGGGCGGAGAAACTAAGCG
>JAFAHI010000657.1 GCA_019237325.1 Verrucomicrobiota bacterium
CGATGAATGTCACCAAGCCGGTCTCTCAGTGATTCTCGACGTGGTCTATAATCACGTCGGCCAGGATGGCAACTATCTGCCCTTCTTCTCGCCAACCTATTTCACCGACCGGTATCAGACGGATTGGGGAAAGCCTTTCAATTTCGAGGGGCCAGGTTCCGGACCGGTTCGAGAATTTTTTATTGAGAACGTTAAATACTGGATCCGCGAGTATCATTTCGATGGGTTTAGGTTCGATGCTACCCAGCAGATTTTTGATTCCTCCCCCCGGCACGTTCTCGCCGAGATCGCGACGGCCGCCAGGCAAGCCGCCGGGAATCGCCGGCTATACCTCGTCGCTGAAAACGAGCCCCAGTGGGTAAAGCTGGTGCAGTCTGCGGAGGAAGGGGGATATGGATTGGATTCGCTCTGGAATGATGACTTTCATCATTCAGCAATCGTCGCCCTGACCGGCCGGGCTGAAGCCTACTATCGTGATTACCAGGGCTACGCTCAGGAATTTGTGTCCTTGGCAAAATGGGGATTCCTTTATCAGGGGCAATATTACGGCTGGCAAAAAAAGAATCGCGGCACGTGGGCGGTAGGCTTATCAGACGACCGTTTCGTCAACTTCATGCAGAACCATGACCAAGTGGCGAACTCGCTTGCCGGTCATAGGATCCATACGTTAGCCGGAGCAGGGGCAGTGCGAACGATGACCACGTTGCTGTTGCTCGGCCCGTGGACGCCAATGCTTTTTCAGGGCGAGGAATTCGCGGCTTCCACTCCGTTCCTCTATTTTGCGGACCAGCCACCGGAGATCGCTGCGAAGGTAGCGCAAGGACGGGCGGAATTTCTCGGGCAGTTCCCTAGCTTGTCTTCACCTGAGGTTGCACAACATCTGCCGGACCCCGGCGATCAGTCGACGTTCGATAAATGCAAATTGAATTTTGAAGATCTGCAGAGCCATGAGCCGGTGTATTTGCTGCACAAAGACTTGATCGCTCTTCGCCGAACGGACCCAGTCATCAACGGCCGGGAAAGACATTCCCTGGACGGTGCGGTTTATGGACTTCATCTCTTAATCCTTCGATATTTCGGAGTGGAATCTGGTAATGACCGACTCTTGATGATCAATTTTGATCGGGATCAGGTTATCTCGCCCGCGCCCATCCCGCTCTTGGCGGCGCCTCCGAATCGGAACTGGGAAATCTTGTTTTCATCGGAGGATCCTCAGTACGCCGGTCAAAGCGCTCCGGCAATTTACTTTGACGAGCGACTCAGAGTGGCTGGCTATTCGGCGACTGTGTTCGCAGCCCATAGGGCTTGAGCGAAAGAAGGATCACTCGCAGCAGGGGAGGCGAGATGCGCACAATCCGGATCCCGCATCGCTCTTTAAGGTGACGCCCGCGGGCAGTTTCAAATCCAACACGAGGAGAGCCGTTGCGACGGCAAAAATCCCGTCGACCAAGGCTGCAATTCGTGACTTTTCCGTACCGGGTCGATGCTGGCTTGGGGAAGTCCCAGGATATCGGTCTCACATCGAGCTAGTCCTAGTCGAGCCTAGATGATGTGCCATGCCAGCTCAGCGACCATCTATGCCTTCTTTTAGTGGGTGCCGTTGCGCCATCGTTTCCCCGGAGGACCTTCGCTCAATGGAATTTCTCCTCGCGAGATAATTTTTCGATGATAGCCTGTATCCGCTTCTCCCTGGTTTCCGGCTTCTTCGCCGTCTGTAACCGGTAAGCGATGGAGTAAAGGTTCGTTTTGTTGAGCGTCTTGAAGAAACTGAATGCCAATTTGCTTTGGGCGAGCTTTTTCAGAAAATCTTCCGGGATCGTAGCACTGGCAAATGAGTCATAGGCGGCTGCCCATCTGCCGTCTGCTTTAGCGGCATCGATTTCTTTCAAACCAGCCGGCGTCATTTCTCCGGATTCAATCAGGCGCTCCGCATGCTCCGTATTGATTTTAGACCAACCGCTTTTTGACCGCCTTGGTGTAAAATGCTGAATCCAAGATTGCTGATCGAAAGGCTTCTTTTGCCCATCGATCCAACCAAAGCAAAGCGCTTGATCAAGCGCTTCTGCGTAGGTAACAGAGATGGCACTCGACTTTTTCTTGTAGATCTGCAGGCAGATCCCTTCCGACCGATGACAGTTTGTTACCAGCCAGGCCCGCAGTTCCTGAGGATTTGTGAAGCTCATTATTTCCATCGGAGGAGGCATCGTGATTTCAATCTACGTCAATCCGGGTTCAACGGGAAACTCGATCGATTGCTTTGAATGTTGGCACGAGAAGCTTCTGGAGGATCCCGAAGCTCCCGTTCATTGTGATCCTGAATTTGATCGCCAAAGCGCCCTTTTTTGACATAAGGCGAAGAGCACCCGGATTTTGCATTGACTGACCCCGATTCCGATAATCTCAAAGCCGCTGCCGATGGGCGCTTGCGCGGCTTTGATCCCACGTCGTCCCGCAGGCGCGGGACTATGTCGGACAAGGAGGTGCGAAGTGAGAGGCAAGGCAGGGCCGTAAATCGACACTGAGGCTGAAAGCTTTTTTTGATCCACTTGAGGCAGCCACTGCGATTTTCTCTTAGATGGCGAACCACTGGTTTAAGAACGCGGTGATCTACTGCATTGATGTCGATACCTTTAAGGACGGGAATGGAGACGGAATCGGTGACTTCATCGGGTTACGACAAGGTCTTAGCTATTTGGCGGGACTGGGGGTGACGTGTATCTGGCTGCTCCCTTTCTATCCCTCTCCTGAGCGAGACAACGGCTATGATGTAAAAGACTACTTAGGGGTCCATCCAGAGCTGGGAGATCTGGGTGACTTCGCGGCCTTTATGGAAGAAGCCAACGATCGCGGCATCCGCGTGATCATTGACCTCGTCGTCAATCACACCTCAGATCAACACCCCTGGTTTCTAGCAGCCAAAGAACGCGACCCGCACTACTACAACTATTATGTCTGGCGAACGGAAAAACCGCCCGACACGAGAGATCAAGTCGCGTTTCCAGGGAAGCAGACCGGCGTCTGGCAATACTGCCGAACCGCAAAGGCGTACTATTTTCACCGATTTTACGATTATCAGCCGGATCTCAATACGGCCAACCCAGAGGTTCAGGCAGAGATTAAAAAGATCATCGGCTTCTGGCTTGCATTGGGAGTGTCCGGGTTTCGAGTAGATGCCGCTCCCTTTGTGATTTCGCATAAGGGGCCTGAAATCGAAAAACAGCCGCACGAGTCTTTTGAATACATCAATGAATTTCGGGAATACCTCTCCTGGAAACGGGGAGACGCTTTGTTCATGGCCGAAGCGAATGTTGCGCCCAGTGAGTTGAAGCACTTTTACGGCGAGCGCGGCGATCGGATGAATATGGTGCTGAATTTTTTCGTGAACCCACACCTCTTCCTGTCCTTTGCCAATGAATCGCCGGAGCCGCTGATTCGTAGTCTGTTGCAAGTGCCCTCTCTTCCTGACAATTGCCAGTGGGGTTACTTCCTACGGAACCATGACGAATTAGATTTGAGCCGGCTGAGTGAGTTAGAACAAGCCCGTTGCTTAGAGGTTTTTGCTCCTGAAAAAGATATGCGGTTGTACGGAAGAGGAATTCGCCGACGCCTGGCCCCAATGCTCGGGGGAGATGTGCGACGACAGATGCTCGCGTTTAGCCTCATTTTCACGATCCCAGGAACGCCTGTGATCTGGTATGGCGACGAGATTGGCATGGGTGACGACCTGAATCAGCCCGAGCGTAATAGCGTACGAACTCCGATGCAGTGGTCTGCCGAACCGAATGCCGGATTTTCAACCGCATCTGAAAAAGAACTACGTCGTCCAGTGATTGATTCTGGCCAATTCGAGTATCGACGAGTCAATGTCCAAGCCGAAAGACGAGACCCCGCCTCGCTTCTGAACCAGATGGAACGGATGATCCGGACCCGCAAAGAGTTCCCCGAATTTGCCCAGGGAAAATATCGGCTTTTAGAATCCGATCGCCCGGGGGCGATCTTTGCTCATGCCTGCGAAGACAGTGAAGGAAATGCGGTGGTTGCCGTTCATAACCTCTCGCCCGTCCCGGTGACGGTCAACCTACGGCTTTGGACCGATCAACTCGGCCGCGCCGTCTTTTTGTTCGGAGAAGATGGTGAAGCGGCTGTTGAAAATAAGGATTTGGTGATCACGCTCGAAGGCTATGGCTATAACTGGATCCGCCTGAAGCCGAAAGAGTCTTGAGATCCTTGGGATGAGCGGTGATTCGAAAAAGCACAGCCAGAGAAAAACGCTGTTAGCCGACCGTCGCCATCGGATTGGCCTCGTCGAAGCTCCGATCGACCGGGAAAAAGTTCGAAAGCGTATTTTCCCGGGGATGTATTTCAAATCCCACCCCGAGAAGCTTCTGGATGATACCGAAGCGCTCCTCTATTGTGATCCTGAATTTGATCGCCAAAGTGCCCTTTCTTGATCATAAGGCGGAAAACCGCAGGACTAATGTCGAATAGGGTGGGGAAAGGCCACCCTGAGCAAGCGTTTAGCGCGTCGAAGGGTGAGACGCAGCGTGATTGGTAATTGGTGATCCGTGATTGGTGCCGATCAATCCGTTAACTGTGCTCATCGATCGGATTCTTTGGTCACGAGGCTCTGACAAAACCCGGTTCGTAGAGGGTGGCTAATCTCGTCAATGCAAAGCATTAAGACCTACGAATTCGACTCCGGGCCGTGCCTCTTGAGCCTGGCCGTCAACATTATTTTGATCGGTGCCGATTTGCCTTGGGCCAGCCAGGATCAGTCGAATTTTTTCCCGAACGATCAGTATTTTCTCATCGAGCAAGTCAGGACAATATCCACCGTTCCGAAACTCGGTCTCGAGAGATTCTATGCTTGTGCAGAGAGCCCGCAGTTTCAGCATCTTCACGTACCACTCGACTTCGGTTCGGAGTGAAAACTGTGCCTCCGCTGTTTCAAACTGATTTTTCACCTGACGCAGTTTGTACGCCAGCACCCCTGGGGAAAACTCTCCCTCGTCGAGCCACTGGCTAAATGCGGTTGAGTGTAGGGCTAAGAAACATGCAACTGCCAAAAGATTGCGATACAGTCTCACGGCAAAGCTAGATCGATGCACATCTCACGATCGGTCGTGCCAAAATTCGTCGATGAGAGAAGTGTCGTACTTCGTAGCCATTCAGTGCAGCTCGAGGCTCAAAATTGGAGAAATCCCAGCCCCAGAAGCTTCTGGATGACCTCGGAGCTCTCCTCTATTGTGATCATCAATTTGCCATTTCTTTATCATAAACCCGAAAAACACGCGGTGACTCGTCTTGACTGATCCCGATCCTAATCTTCTCAAATCGGCTGCCGCTTATCCTGTCCAGGTCGCGCGCAGCTCGAAAGGCGGCCGCTTCCGCAAATCGGCCAAGATCGAGGCGTTGAGAGAATGCAAAGACGAGATCCTGGAAGCCCACCACCGCGGCATCAGCATTCACCGGATCGCGCAGATTTTCATGGAACGGAAGGTTGATATTTCCACCCCGCATTTGATGCGGGCGATCCGGCTGTTTATTGTGGAGGAGGAACAGGGGGGCAAATCTTCTTCTGCTCAGGAACGGCCTCAGGGATCCGCCGTAGCCGAGAAGGGAAGAAAGCTTCGACCGTCTATCAGCCATCTGAGCAGGCATCCCCTCTCGTTCGGGAGGAGGATTTTGCTAAGCAATTGCGCTTGGCGCGTTATCTTGCCGCATCGAGTCTTCCGCCATCGCGGGCGCTGGAGCCGGCGGCTAACAAGACCAACTGCGGGAAAGGCGAGAGTAACTTTTGCAAGACCGCAAACAAAGGAAAAGTATTCCGCAAATCGTCCAAGAGCTGCGAAAGCAAGGGATCAAGATCTCAAACGCTCAAGCGCTGCGCATTATCAACCCGTTCCAGAGCGAAGAACGAGCGGCGCGGGCAGGGGGAGAGCACGGGATCGACCGGATTCTTCTTTCTGTGCTAGCATTACGTCAGGAGTGTAATGATACAGGAGCCAACTAGCATTCAGCTACTCGATGCTGCAGCTTACTTCGTCTCCACTCGCGGTTCAGGACTTTATCTGCGTTCATCTGCGTTCATCTGCGGTTGAGATTCGTTGTTGCTATAGAAATCACGATCCTCGTCTTCTGTTCTCTCCTCACGGCGGGCTACGATCGAGAAGAGTTGGATCCAAAATTCCTTTTCGTCGAACTCAACAAGAGCATTCATAATCAATTCCCGGGTCGAGGTGACGGCTGCCTCACATGGCTGGCGCCGAGATTGTGGAAAGCGTCAGAAATCGGCTGCAAAGAAGATGACAAGCCAACAATGACGGAGTCGAAATACCAATTATAGACAAGTACTCCGGCCACTGAGCTGCCAAGAGCGATAGTGGCAGCAATCAGTACGATATGGAGCCAATTCGCTCGGCCTGCCCTAGGATGCTGGGGGAGTTCGTCCGATGGTACAACGCTGGAAACCGCTTGCTGGGGTCTCATAGCCGACAATGAAAGACGTCGGCTCTGTCGAGACCAGCGATTCAGGACCGGCGCGTTAGAAAGCGGACGAGCGAGACGATTGGGCGGTCGAACGCGACGTTTGGTGGGGCCTAAATTCATCCAGGTTAAAGTGGATGGGACTTATGGGACACATGAGACTTATGGGGAACCTTCACATTAGTCCTATAGGTCCTGTAGGTCCCATCCGTTCACCGGCTGCACGCGCCGTTTCGCCCATTCGCCGTTTCGCCCATTCGCCACCCCGCGCTCGCGTACAGGCTGCCCGCGCTCGATGCAATCACCACCGCGTTCGCTTCGTATCGATTGATGGCGGCACGTGGGGTCTTACGCTCTGCATTACCACGCTGCTATGAAAAATAAAAAAGTTCCTCGCGAACGAAATCCGTTCCTTCTTACGGGCAAGCGCCGGTGGCGGCTGTTTCGCTGGATTCGTGCACAAACTCGACGAGACGGCGCCGCAAATAATTTATTGAGCCAGTGCGCTAGACCAGCCTAATTGTTTGCCCAGCAGATACCGGTGGACGGATCGGAATTACCTTGATGACCTTTCAGCATCTTTTATTTCTCGCTCTTGCATTAGGCAATGATCCGAACACGATCCAGAAGTGCTTTAATTTCGGGGTCGGCGCGACACTGGCGACCCTGCTGCTGATCCTGGCGCTGCGTTCAAGCGAAAAGCAACGGGCGGCTCGTTTTGGTTTCGCGCTCTGCACCCTGACATTCACGGTCAGCGCCTGTGTCGCGATGGTGGGATACAGCGTTAGCCAGTCACCGCAAGCGCCCATCGTCGTTTTGGCCACCGACTTCGCTTTCTTTGCCGCAGTAACTTGGCCGGTGACGATTCTTGGGCTCTGGGCCCAAGGCACGTTCTCTTCTGAGTGGAGACGCCAATTAGGGCGGGCGGTAATCGCATTGGCAGGTTTATCTGCTGTCATCCTGACTGTCGGTCACGTGGCCGGGTTGCTTCCGGCACGCACCGAGTATGGGATGGTAAGCCCATTGGATGCGCTCCTGCCGGCGGAATACAACGGGCTATTCTTCTTTTGGACCGGCGCGTTTGTTTTCTTGCCGGGGCGGTTACGTGGTTGGCTCTCCTGGTTCTCAGTAGCGTCGCTCTTGGCGGGAATGTCCTTCTCGACAATCCACGCCCTGGAAGAGAACTTTGGAGACGCACCAGTCTGGCTTCACTCGGTGGTGGACTTCGCCAGACCGTTTAACGTTGTCTTGCTGGTTGCCGGCGGATTATTTGGGTTATCCCGTTTTCGCTTCAGCGACATTTTTGCGCAGCGAGGGTTACGGATTCTGCTTGGCGCCTTGATCGCGCTTGCGATGGCCTATCTGGCTCGTGTCATGTTCGGTCCAACGACTGAGGAGGAGCCATCCTCTATGAAACTGGCGGTGCTTGCCTTCGCCATCATCATTTGGATTGCGATCGTGCTCTACGCCAAGGTCACTGCAGTCAGTGATTGGTTAGTCGACCGTCAAATTTTCCGGCAAACCGATTATCGTCACGCTTTAAAGTCATTTCGGGAAGCCATGTCCAGTGAATCAGATGCCAGCGCCATCTTCG
>JAFAHI010000769.1 GCA_019237325.1 Verrucomicrobiota bacterium
CAAGGCGGGGACCTTTGACAAGATCGTTTCGCTTGAAAGATATAGGTCGCGTGCCATCGATTTTTGTTAACTTTTCCAGAAGGAACGCACGCCAGAAGACACAATAACGACAGAAAAAGCAGGCACAGAAAAAGTGTTCACCTCCAGAACCTAGATAATATTACGGTATGAAGATTTTGATGGCAACGAGCGAATTTGCTCCTCTCGCATCCACCGGGGCCCTGGGCGAAACGGTTCGGACCTTGGCGGTTGAGCTAAAACGTCTCGGACACGAAGTCATTGTAGCGATCCCGCTTTATCGCTCTATCAGGGAAGGACGCTACGAATTGGAGCCGTCCTACAATCAACTTCAGATTGCTTTGGGCGAGAAAAAGGTGACCGCCGAGTTTCTCGCTACCGAAACCCCCGACGACATCCCAGTCTTTCTGGTGCGGCGGGATGAATACTTTGACCGCTCCGGAATTTATTCGGGAAACGAGCGGGCGTACGAAGACAATTCGGAACGGTTTATCTTCTTTTCTAAAGCAGTCGTCGAACTGGCCCGGCAGATTACTCCTGCACTTGATCTCATTCATTGCCATGACTGGCCAACCGCGTTGATACCCGCCTTTGTTAAAGATCGCCGCTTGCCTTTTCTGACCGCATTAAGCGTTCACGACCTGGAGTACCAGGGCTCTTTCTGGAGCTTTGACTTTTCTCTAACGAACTTGGCCGGCGGATATTTCTCCCCTCGCGGCGTCGAGTTTTACAACCGGCTGAACTTCCTCAAGGGGGGTATCGTTTACGCCGACTCGGTGGTCTTTCCTGGAGAACTCGTTCTCTACGAGTCATTTACGCAAGAGGGTGGATTCGGGCTCAATCTAGTCCTTCAAGAAAATTCAAATCGCACGATCGGTATCCCGTTTGGTGTCGATTACTCGGTAACCAATCCGCCTTTCGAAAAGCTGCTCAGCCGGAAAGCGAAAATGGACTCCGGAGACGGCAAGGCAGCATGCCGGGAAGCAATTTTGAACCAACTGGAGCTTGAATCCGGAGACAATGACCTGCTGATGGTCTGCCCCGTCGAAGCAGGCGACAACCGTGCGTTAACTCAAGTAATTCCAGTTTTCGACCGGTTACTGACCAGTAACCTCCGTTTTATTTTGCTCGGTACGCCTGCTGACAACTGGGTCTCTAATTTGATGGTCACCGAGCGGAAATACCCGAAACGGTTTGTCTGGAGTCGAGAAACAGATGCCCGGCTCAAGAGCCTAGCCTTGGCAGGCGCCGATCTAGCTTTGTTTCCAGGATCGTTGGGCTCTCGCGGTATCAATGCCATCGCTGCCATGCGCTACGGCACGATCCCCATTGCAGGTAATCGTGGAGGGCTTCGCCAGATCATCGTCGATTTCGACCCAATTCAAAGCGAAGGGTCCGGCTTGGTTTATTACCGGGACGATCCGGAGTCTGTCTGGGACAGCGCGCAGCGAGCATTCTGGCTGAAGCGGCAACCGGAGACATGGGATAAACTCATCGCCGGATGTAAGGCTGTAGATTTCTCGTGGCCGGCTTCGGCCCGGTCATTCGCCCAACTTTATGCTGATCTGTTACGGCATCGGCAAGCGATGCCCGCGTGAAGCGAACGGGCGAAACGGCGAGCGAAAGGGGCGCGGATGGATTGTTAAGTGGACGGGAGTGGAATAAGTAGACGCAGCGGACAGACTGGTGCTCGGATAACACACGATCGGAGAGAGTCTACTTGGTCCACTACGTCTACTCAGTCTACTTCCGTCCACTAAAAGGCGCCTATTGTTAGGCCCTATCGCCTACTTCGGCTTCGGGTCGCCGTCGAAGTCCAGGACCAACGATTCAGCCATATTCGGCTTAATGATCTCCTCTACAAACTTGATGTAGAAAGGGTCCTCTTCAAAGATTCGCAAACGCTCTTTCGAATCGAAATCGACCGAGATAAAAAACCCCCAAGGATTCGACTTATCCGTCCTCCGGCCGCATCGCACGTTGGCCGCTACCGAGATCTTAAGGAGTTGGATACGGGTTTGCATCATGATCACTTCGAGCTGAGCAGCGCTGATATTTGGCTTCAGTTTATAGAGAACGATGTGATGAAACATGAGCT
>JAFAHI010000099.1 GCA_019237325.1 Verrucomicrobiota bacterium
GACTGGGCTTTCCACCGCTGGTCAGACCACTAAAAGCTCGTTCATCAAAACCTCTGATGGCATTCGCATCCATTATCTTGAGGCCGGACAAGGGAGAGCGATCGTCTTCATTCCGGGGTGGATGATGCCAGGATGGATTTGGCAGAAACAAATAGACAAGCTTTCCGAGCAGTATCGGGTGATCGCGGTCGATCCGCGCTCGCAGGGCGAAAGCGACAAACCAACCTACGGGCATCTGCCTCAGACTCGAGCCCGCGACTACAAAGAGCTCGTGGATCAACTTGGGTTGAAGCAGCCGGTACTCGTTGGATGGTCGATGGGATGTGGTGAACTGCTTAGCTATGTCGAACAATTTGGTGAAGACGGAATTGCTGGCTTGGTGCTTGTAGATGGCTTAATCCCGGCCAAGAAGAATCACAAGATAGTCTCAGTTTTGGCTGATTGGACCACTCAGCTGCAACAGGATCGGCGCAAAGAAGCTGATGTTTTCGTACGAAGCATGTACAAAAAACCGCAACCAGAGGAGTACATACAAGCGGTAAAGGGCGCAACAATGGAGGTGCCAACCGACACCGCGGTCACGCTGATTACCAACATGGTCGCGGTCACGGACTTCTCAAACGCTTTCGCGAGAATCAAGCGGCCCCTGCTTTTCGCCTATGAGCCAGCGATGCAACCGAATGCCGAGTTTTTGAAATCAAAACTTGGCGATGAGATTCGGCTAGAGCGTTTCACTGGGGACGGACATGCGCTGTTTGTGGATGATCCTATAAAGTTCAACCGCATGGTTGATGATTTCGTTCAGAGCTTGCCGGAGGAATAAGGATTTGTGACGGCTGGCTCGTTCATGCAATTGGACGATACGAAATCCATTCAGAAGAAACGGACACTAGCCAAAACGGGCCGGCCCGAGATGATATGAGTGGCCCAATACTTTTCAGTCCGATACAAATCGGCAACTTAAAACTGGCAAACCGCACTGCAATTGCTCCGATACCGAACAGTTAGCTCTGGCCACTGGCGCGGCGGCTTATCGCTGGGAAGACCTCGCGAAAGGCCCGGTAAGTCCCTCCGTGCTCCGTAATCCATCGTTTGCGGCTTTGCGGGAGATCTTTCTGGGGCACTGCAATGCTGCAGTGCGTCATATGCATAATTGCATTAGGCTGAAAACGGCTTTACAGTACGTGCATGACCACCGCCGGCATCGAGACACCACGTCCGTACCCCGGCATCAAACACGCTGAGCTACCGGCAACGGCGACAATCGAAAGCGATGCCGGAAAACCGTCTGCGGATATCGCGTCTATCCGCAAAGGGATCCCTCCGAAGGATTTCGTTCTGATGGCCAGGCAGATTGGTCTATCGCAAGCAGAGCTGGCACGTAGACTGGGACTTTCGCCCCGGACTATGGCCGCGCGTATCGCGGGAGGCCGGAAAAAACTGAGTCCGGATGAAACCGAGAAGGTCCTCCGAATTCGTCACATTTTTGAGCACGCGGTTCGTGTGTTTGGCTCAGTCAAGGAGGCTCGGGAATGGCTTTTGAGCCCGGCCCCTGGTCTGGAGGGTCAACGGCCGATCGACCTGTTGGATACTGAGCCCGGCGGGGCTCAGGTTCGGGATTATCTAGGAGCGATTGAATACGGAAATTATTGGTGAGGCTGTACCGATTCGGATCCGATTCTACACGGCCTGCAGCTCAGGAGTTTAACGGACTGGGTGGCGTATTGGCTGCTGGCAGATGGCACATCAAAGGGACACCGGTGGTCTACGCTTCCACCTCTGAGCCGCTAGCGCTCTTAGAGAAGTTAGTTCACCGGCGACTGTCTCCGGTCACCGCTGTCTATCCACTCTACATCGCCGATGTGCCCGACAGATTAATTGAAGAGCTTCCCGCTACCAGCCTGCCGCCTGATTGGCGCACGATTTCTCCCAGTCGCTCTACCCAAAGATTGGGTAACAGTTGGCTGACGAGCCGATCTGCGGTGGGACTTCTGGTGCCGAGCATCCTGATCACCGGGGCTGCTCCGGAAATAAAGAACTGTTTAGTTAACCCCGAACATCCGGATTTCAATCAGGTCACGCTCAGCGGTCCGATTTTGTTGGCCTTAGATAGCAGGTTTGGGTCATAACGGCAATCGCGCTCGTGGCCGTGCGGAAGATCTGTGGGGTGGCACGAATGGGACTTATAGGACCTGTGGGACTAATAGGAAATGAGTCCCATCCGCCGGTGCAATGGCCGTTGCTCGACGCCCGCCTTCGATCAAGGCTTGATGTGAGGTGAAACAGAAATCTGCGTAATCCGCCTCCGCAGAGCCTTCGGCGCGACGAATTCTGTGCAATTTTACCCCGGATACTTCGGGGCGGCGGATCTTAACGTTCCGTATCTGCGGTTCAGCCGCGAGCTTCCGAGACGCGCTTTAATCCCTCCAACCAGTGATCATGGCTGAGATGGGTGAACTCCGGATAATTGCCTCTTTCAAAGCGCGCCGCAATACCGGTAGCCACCTCTTCGAAAGTTACCAGGCACTTTTTCGGACCGAGCGGCTTGATGAACCAATTGTGATAGGAGCTAACCAGGGGACCATGAGGAGTCCAACCTCGCCCGAAAGTGCGAAAACCGAGACGATTCGGAGGATTCCATTCAATAACCAGGGAGTCGACTGGGGCAGGAGGAGTTTGGTCCAAGATTGGGAGAAGTTGAGGAATGTCGGCACTTATCCAGGTAAACTTCGTATTCTTTTGCAAAACCTGTGATCCACCCCAAATCGTGACCTTACCGCAGTACGGGCACCAATGCGGCCATTGCTCCGCGTGGATCAGACGATTCCACACCGTTTCGCAAGAGGCGTTTATCACGATTTGGTTATGCGCGAAAATCTCCGCCGATTTATTGAAAATTGGAGTAGGCCAATTCATCTCCGGGGATCTCTCGACCCAATCCCTACCCACGGTATCAAGAGGTTTAGGAGTGGGTGTGGCTAGACCGGTAACGGTAACTGCGGGTAATGGCTCGGCTGCTCTGGCAAGCGTTACAACTATCGCCAAAAGCCCACCAACGATGAGCAATCGGACATAGTGATCACTAACAGTCGCTTTGCGCGGGAGTGCCCATCGCGGGTTTACCCGCCTATCCATAAGCGCCACGGCATTCATGTCCTGGGGTGAGAGTAACGACCCCCAAAACGATACCGAGAATCCGGAGTCAGCCAACAATTTCCGTGTTCATCTAGAACACCTCAATGTGAAAGGTGAAAAGCTTGGCCTGAGCAAGCATCTAGCGCGTCGAAGGGCTTGGCCTGAGCAAGCATTAAGCGTGTCGAACGGGTGAGAGGTGAGAAGTAAGGGAAGAGCGCGTTCCCTAGTAGAGCCATGAATCCAGACTTAAACACTTTAAGAGCGGTTTTCGACCTCCGTTCCCGGGCGGGCGGCCGCAGGAACGACCGGCTTTTCTCTAGGAATTGCCTTGGCTCTTGAGCAGTTCGCGCACGGATTGCAGGATTTCGTCCGACAACGACGGATCCGAAACCGCGCGCGAGAGCGCAATCGCTCCAACCAGTGCACTGAAGACCAAGGTAGCTCTCTTTCTCGCTGATTCCCGTCTGCCGTTCACCGCATTGCCGGCGCTCCCGGCGTCATTCTGCTTATCGGGCAGCAATCCGGCGATCAGTTCGAGAGCACACCGGACCTTTTCCGTCGCTAAAGCACGAATTCGTTTATTGCTACGGGCCACATCGCCGGCCAAGGCGCCAATGAGACACCCGGAACCTGGTCGATCGCGATGCTTTTCGCTGAGATACTCATCGATGAAGCCGGCTAAGCTCACGGACGGCTCACCGGCGTCAGCCGGTTGCCCGGGGCGTTGCCAGGAGGCAGCCCGCAGCGCTTCGACAACGAGATCGTCGCGGGAATCGAAATGTTTATAAAACCCGCCGACGGTAAGACCAACTTCTTTCATAACGTCGGCGATCGCGACGGCCTCGAGGCCCTTCTCACGCAACCGTTTGGCAGCAGTCCTTAGGATGCGCTCGTGGTTGCTTTTCTTTTCTGACTGCGAATGACCCATGAAATAATTCTACTACACCCGAGATCATCAGCGTACCAGCAAGGTAAGCAGAATTATATGAACAATCCATCTGGATTACCGTACTGATCTCTGCTCGCTAGGACGCCCAAGCGCTAACGGTCACGGACGGTCCACCACAGGACTCAAGAATCAGGAATAAAGTGGGCCCCAGCGGAGTCTTAATTCGTGAAACTAATATGTTGTCCCTGATGGCCCATCTCGAGACCGGAGTGGTCAATGAAGGGAGATCCCATGAAGGCCGGTGCTAAACAATCCAACGACCAAAACGATCCTGTTCCCGCCTATAATCCAGTCCTCTGTTGCTTAGACGAAGAGCAACTTCCAGCGGGCTCTGACCTGGAAAATCAGGAAACGACCAGCTCAAGCCTGATCGATAACTGGATCGATGCGTGAAGAGCCTTGTCCCGTAGGGGACTATCCCGAAGGGATAACAGGACTAAGCCTGGGGTTTCAACCTGGTTTCAACCCAGGGGTGGATACAAAAACGAGCCTCCCTGTAGGGGCGGTAGAGTAGGATCGGTGCACTTCATCCCTTAGCGCAACCGTCTGTCTTCCGCCCTTTCAGGGCGGAGTCCTTGATGTGAATGTCTCCCGGGGTTAAAACCCCGGGCTCAGTCCTGTTATCCCTTCGGGATAAGTTCGACAGTCCCCTACTTACGTTTAAGCTCTTCAGCTCCTTCCAGGGTGCGCCTTCAGCATCTCCAACCCGGACCTGCGGGTCACCTATCGTTGACCCGCAGCTAACCTCCGGGAAGGCGCTTCGCACATCACCGATCGGCTAAATGAGTATCCAACTTGTCGAAGGACCCGGTCCAACCTTGAGTCATACCACCCTTCGACTTGACGAAGGTCTGTAATTCTTCTGGTGTAATCGGGCCATAAGGTTCCCAGGTAACCGTCACTCGGGTTTGGTTGGCGCCTTCCGCTGCGAACTGAACGGTGGTCAGCATGGTTTCAGGCCAGCTCGGCGCCATGGGATGACGACTTACTTTCTCGTTCTCATCGCAAAATTGCTGGGTGTATACGATTGAATTGGGTTTCTCAATCTTCAGGTACTCAACTCTCCCGTACATCTTAAGGCCATTACCCGTCATGACATAAAAGGTGCTCCCGCCAGCTTTGATGTCCGCTCTCACAAACTGCATCTCAAACCCGGCGGGCGGCAACCATTGAGAAACGTGCTTTGGGTTCGTCCACATCTCGAAGACCGTCTCAAGGGGAGCGGCGAAACTTCTGTTGATAACGAACTTTTCTCTGCCTGAGGCTTGTTTTTCCAGGTACTCAGCGAGCCGGTCCCAAGTTGAGTTACCTCCTGCTTCTTTAATAATTTTGCGAACTTTCTCAACCGCTTCCGCTGTCGCCAAGGCTATGGTCATCTCCGTCTTTGTCTTTCCTTCGATTTCTGAAAAGAGGACCGTTACTCGAAAGAGCGCAGGTTGTTCGTCGTTAGCGCCATGGTCATAAACTAATTTGGCGCATTTCTCGACTTCGAAATAGTAGGTTCGATTGGGGTAATCGACGCCGTCAGGGCCGTGCATGGTATAGACCCAGGAGCCTCCTGGCCTTAGATCCTTGCTGTGAGTAGTAATGGTAAAACCGCGTGGTCCCCACCATTGGGCTATTTGACTCGGGTCAGTCCAGGCCTCCCAGACGGTTTCAACGGGTGCATCATAGATCCGAGTAATTCTGATCTCGTTGGCGTTATTTTTTTCGACCATAGTTCTTTCCTGTTGGGTTCTGTTTAGCGGTAACGGTTTTCAGGTAAGCATCGAGGCGATCAAACCTTTGCTCCCAGATGGTTCGATATTGGTCTACCCAGTCGGCCACATCCTTGAACGCTTCGCCGTTCAATTGGCACGGGCGCCATTGAGCTTCCCGGGTTTTCGTGATCAAACCGGCTTTCTCCAAGACTTTGAGATGTTTAGTAACGGCAGGCAGGCTCATCTCTTTTAGGAACGGTTTGGCCAGATCGGAAACGCTGGCCTGACCTCTAGAGAGTTGAACCAGCATGGCCCGTCTGGTGGGGTCAGCGAGCGCGGCAAATCTCTGACTAAGCGTATCCGGCATCCGTATTACACCATTTGGTTAATTAACCTTATAGTTAAGTAGCAGGCCGTGTCAACTTTGTAAAATCAGGAACAAGGCCGTCCCTGGGGTTTTAACCGATAGACCGCTAAGACAAGACAGGAATAGCCGCAAAAGGCACAAAAAGCGCAAAAAAGATGCAGGATGAGAAGCTGCTCAAGTAGGCAGAAATCCTATGCGAGCCTTGGGCTCATGATCGCGATTACTAGAATTTGATCCCTTATTTTTTGCATTTTTTTGCGCTTTTTGTGCCTTTTTGCGGCGATTCCATCTTTGCGTTCTTTCGCGGCTATCCCTGTCTGTGTCCTATTATCCCTTCGGGATAGTTCCGACAGCTCCCCCTATCGACGTTTGAGCTCCTCTAATTCTTCCAGGGTGCGCGGCCATTCCGAGCCGAACAATCGAGATAGGCTGCGATCGGCCAGAACCACCCCATCGGTTTGGCAGCGCGCACAGTAATTCGTCTCGTTGTCGGCATAACGAATCCGCAGGACCTTTTCCCCACAGCGCGGACAGGGTTGGCCGTAGCGTCCATGTACTGCCATCTCTTTGTGAAACGCCGTGACGTTTTCGGGGAAGCTTTCGCCGGCTTCACTTTGCAGCCGACCGATCCAGAGCTCCAGCGTTTGACGTGCGGCTGCAAACAGCCGGTCCCATTCTTCAGGTTTGAGCTTGTGAGTCCTTAGAATCGGCGACAGTTGCGCGGCGTACAGAATCTCATCCGAATACGCGTTGCCGATGCCGTCCACCATCCGAGGATCCGTCAGAGCTCGTTTCAGAGTACGGTTTTCCGCGGTGAGTGCAGCGCGGAAGGATTCGAGACTGGTCTCAAAGATGTCGATTCCACCCGGATCCATTGCGTGAAGGGCTTTCTCGCCGCTGACCAGGTGTAAAGAGGCGCGGCGTTTGGTTCCGGCTTCAGTCAACACCAGCGAACCTTTGGGAAAATCAAATGCGCCTAGATGGTTGCGTCCGGCTAACGAAGCTGGCGCCGGCCGCCAATGAAGCCTGCCGGCAATCATGAGATGGAGCACCAGCCAGAGATCGTTTTCTACACCAATCGCGATCCGTTTTCCGATTCTCTTTAGATCACGTACGACGCGACCTTCCACTTCGCGAATCGGTGGTTCGGCAGTACGAAGCAGAAACGTGCTCGCGATTCTGACTCGACTCAGCCGCTCACCCAAGATTCGGGGCTCCAACGCCTTGAGGTAAGTGACGATATCCGGTAGCTCCGGCATTGGCGGTACTTTGCACGCGCGGCCACCCGTTTTGCAAACCGATCTCGCTTGGGAAACGGATAGCCGCAAAAGGCACAAAGAGCGCAAAAAAAACACAAAGTTATTTCAAATGGTTTTACCTGCGTCCCGAGTCCCGCCTCGCTGTTCGTCGTTTTAGGCTCAGCCTTTTCGCGGCTATTCCTTTTGAGCAGACGATTCGGTTGACCGCCTGACTCTAGGACGTAGCCTCGTTCTTGCATGAAAGCAGCCGTAAGCTTGTCGCTCGCGATAGCGTGTGTGTCAGGACTGGCACAGGTTCAATCTCCCCAAGCCACTCCTTCACCACAACCAAGCGAAGCCCTGCCGCCGGGTCCGAACCCGAACTCGCAATATCCGGAACGCGCGTTCAGGCAACCGGTGTCCAAGACGAAATAGAGGGACAGGCCGAATTGATGAAATTCCCCCTCAGAATTGGTAGCCCGGCGGACGCGGGTCGCAATTCGAACTTGGCGCATTACTCCGGTACTCCCACACTCCAACACTCCGCGCGAACGGATTCGAGGACAAAGAAACGCCGCGTGAGAATTAGCCTCGCCGCGGCGACCCTCGCGCTGGGTGCGATTTCGAATGCCTTTGCCTGGGCGCCAGTAGCCGGCCATATGATGACGAAGTATGCAGATTCGGTAAATCCGAACTCCGTCTGGCCGGAATACCCAAGACCCCAGTTAGTCCGGTCGGCGTGGACGAACCTCGACGGACTTTGGGACTTCGCAATTACAGGCGGTCAAGCAGGTCCGCCAACGCATTGGGAAGGCCAGATATTGTTGCCCTTTCCGTTAGAATCTTCGCTTAGCGGGATCTGCCGGCCACTTCGACCTGACCAAGTGCTGTGGTACAAACGTCAATTGGAACTTTCCCGGCCTGCAAATGGAACCCGTGTGCTGTTGCACTTTGAAGCGGTTAATTACATCGCCGTTGTAACTGTAAACGGAAAAGTAGTAGGTGAGCACCAGGGGGGCTACGATCCGTTCACCTTTGATATCACGGACGCTTTAGTTGAGTCCAAAACTCAAAACGTCGTTGTAAAAGTCATTAACCCCACTGGCGAAGGTAATTACCCTTATCAACCACGAGGTAAATTGAGCTTGACTCCGGGTGACATCTTTTACACTGACGCCAGCGGTATTTGGCAGACTGTCTGGCTGGAAAGCGTCCCTGCTAGCTATATTGCCGATCTGTTAATTGTGCCTGATATCGATACGCAGAAGGTATTCGTCACGGTGCAAGTAGGCGGAACTCATCCGGTTGATCCGCAAGGCAGAGGCGTGACTGTTGAGGTTTTAGATGGCGTGGGCAAAACCGTTTCGACTGCGACCGGGACAGCCAATACCGCAATCGCATCATCGATAAAAAACCCGCATCTTTGGTCTCCGGATGATCCTTATCTTTATGGCCTCAGAATTACTTATGGTTCAGATGTGGTCACGAGCTATCTCGGGATGCGCAAGGTGGATGTTAGAAAAGACCCTGGCGGCAGCCAGCGGATCTTCGTTAACAATGAACCTTTGTTCCTGTTTGGCCCGTTGGACCAAGGCTTTTGGCCGGATGGAATTTATCTTGCTCCCAGTGATGCCGCTCTTCGTTCCGATCTTGAGTACGAGAAATCGATCGGCTGCAATATGGTTCGCAAACATGTGAAGGTAGAACCGCGACGTTGGTATTACTGGGCAGACAAGCTCGGTCTCTTGGTCTGGCAAGATTTTCCATCGCCTCAGGATTTCCGTGAAAAGCGAGGTGCTTCCGATCGCACCCGGCCACAGGATCAAGCGGTTCAAATTGAGAAAGAAATGAAAGCCATGGTCGAGACTCATCGTAATCATCCTTGCATCATGATGTGGGTCGCTTTCAATGAAGGTTGGGGACAATACGACACGATCCGTATAGCCCATCTCTTCAAGTCCTGGGATCCAACCCGTCTCGTGGATGACGCCAGTGGCTGGAACGATCTCGGCGCTGGCGATGTGCTAGACGATCATACTTATCCTTGGCCAAGACCGGTTCCTCCCCAGCCAGATCGGGCAAGCGTGTTAGGAGAGTTTGGCGGCGCGGGGTTTCCGATTCCGGGTCACCTATGGAATCCCCAAGGCAAAGTCTCGGACGAGCACGATCTCCCGTACGCTGCTGCTCAGCAGCAGTGGATTCTTGGCCGGCTGGAAACCTTGAGAGATCTCGCTGCAAAGGGTCTTTCGGCAGCCGTTTACACCCAGTTGAGTGATGTAGAAAACGAGGTAAACGGATTTTTGACCTATGACCGGACGACCGTGCAAAAAGTAAGCCCGGATGTGGTTCAGCGTGCGGCACGCAAGTTATACGCGCCGTGAAGCGGGTGCGTAGCGCGAAGATCTCCGGCGAATTTGTCCAGAGCGGTCCGCCCGACGAACATGCCGGGCGGCGCATAGAGCATGCAGTCTTCGGTATCTGCGATTCCGGTACCGCTTAAAACGACTTAGCCGTCGAGATTGCTAGTTGCTCTGCTTTGGTAAATCCTGCCTCAGCCACTTCTTGGGGACCCAAAGTTGGTTCGACGAAGATGTTCACCAAATCCGTGAGCCCGATAAACCCAAGAATGCCGGCGAGCGTTTTGCTTTGCAGATCGTAATCTTCCATTCCCGTACCGGGACCATAGGCACCCCCTCGCGCATAAACTGCGGCAGCCTTCTTGCCCGTTACCAGACCTTTGTAACCCGACTGCGGATCAAACGAAAACGTCAGACCCGGCTGAATCAGTACATCGATGTAGTGCTTGACGATGTAGGGCACTCCAAAGTTCCACATCGGCAACGAAAAAAGATATTTGTCAGCCGATTTGAAGTCCTCAGCTACGTCTACGACAGATTTCCAAGCCTGCGCCTCTTCGGGAGTATGGGCTTGGCCACTGAGGATCGCGTACTTGGCATCGATGGTGGCGCCATCGAAACGGGGCAGGCTGGTTGCCCAAAGATCTAGGGTTTGAATGGAGTCGTTCGGGTGGCTTTTCTGATACACGTCCAGGAATGTCCGTGCGACCTGCGTTGATCTGGACCGGTCTTTTCTGGGGGACGCTTCAATATAAAGAAGTTTAGCCATGATTAGAATTAGTGGTTTAAGCCGAAGTTATTACATTACCGTTTCCACTGATTATCTTGACGTCAAGATATTTTTATTCTGCCAGCTGATGGCGCTAGCGATTCCGCGTGCTTGCCAACTTTCTTCAAAAGTTCCTCCAACAATAGCCTTTCCTCGTCGGACAATGGATCAAACACCTCCTCCATCCGTTGTGCATGCCGCGAGAAAACTCGCTGGATCAACGCGTGCCCCGGGCCGGTAAGAGAAACATAGGTCACACGGGCGTCATCGATTGAGGGATCGCGACGCACCAGTTTCCGCTTTTCAAGCCGATCTACCGCGGTGGAAATCGATCCGCTGGTCAGCATGATCTTGCGGCCAATCGTGTTGACGGGCAGCGCACCTTTGTGCAACAGAATCTCCAGTATCTGGAAGTCCGATGAGCCAAGATTTGAATCCGCGATGCTTTTAGCGGCTACGACTTCAATGGCCGCGTATGCCTTCATCAGAATCAGCCAGACATGAACGCCAGGGCGCGTGGAAGCGGCGGGTTTCGACATGCACTATATCTTGACATCAAGGGAATTTTGAAGCAAGCATTCTGGCATCCGCATACCATGCTGACAAAGGGCCGATCACCAGGCGATAAGCTGCCGCCAGCCCCGAAAGCTTTCGATTCGGCAAATCCGCCGGTGGCGTAAGGCGTGAGCCCTGACCAGGGAGGGGCGCGTCCTCGCGCGCCGCGAGACCGGGTGCAATCCGTTGCGGTATTTTCACCGCGAGATGGAAAACCTCGCACGGCCTTGCGAACAACCGGATCGCGAGGACCCCATCCCTCCCCCCGACTCACCCCAGCTTCTTCACGAACTCGCTGACTTTCTGCTTGGCATCGCTCAAGACAGGTTGCCCATCGCAGAGCAGCAGCACTTCAAATTGATAATCAAGTATTTTAGGAAGTGAGCCTCTGAGCGTCTTCGGATCATCGAGCTTCTCTTCCGGGATAAGCCCGAGCGCTCCCGGTGGATTCCCGATGATTGCGTCTCCTAAAAAGAGGATACCACCCATCTTCCTGGATACCGCGTGATAGGCTGGGTCAAGGTAAAGCGCGATTTCGCCGGGCGATTTACCGGGTAAATGAATAACGCGCAGCGCGCCGTCAATCAGGTCGCCTTCCTGAACGACCGCATCAATCGTGAGCGGCGAGAATTGAGAAACCTCGTCTTTACCGGCGATGATGCGAGCTCCATGCCGTGTCCTGAACAACACCGCGTCCCGGACGTGATCGCGATTCGTAAGGACAACCGTCGTAATCGGCTTCGGTAGTTTTTGCCAATCGGCTTCCTCCAGTGCAGGCGGATCAATAAGGACGGTACCTCCGGTGAAAACAATCGCATAACCGTTTAAATCCCAAGGCCGGTCGGCGTAAGTCGAGCCCCAGGTGAAAACGCCCGGAAGAATCTCGCGCATAGTGAAAATGTGCACGGCGATTAGCGCTAATGCTAGTAAGAACCGTGGGGAACGCCGGGAACAAGAACTCGCTCCCGCTCGTTCACGGCGCTACTCTGCTGAATGGCCGGACCGCTTCGGCAGGAACGTGTTTCCATTCTGATCTTCTTTCATGACGGTCTCGACTATTTTCTGAAGCCGGATCAACGCCGATATCAACCAATTCGACGTACAGTCGACTGCAGGACTGGGGTAAAAGACCTTATCGAATCGTGTGGTATTCCCCATCCCGAAGTGGATCTCATCCTGGTCGACAAGCGTCGAGTTGATTTCCCGTTTCGGATTGAGGTCGACTGCACTGCTGATGTTTACCCATTCTCGGCGCAGCGTGCTTCTTCAGGTCTGCAGAGTCGTGGCATTCGCAGTTTCGTGGCAGACGGTCATCTGGGAAAATTGGTAAGAGACCTAAGACTGCTGGGGATCGACGTCGCTTATCGCAACGACGCGGATGACCGCGATTTGTTGACGATCATGCAGCGTGAAGAGCGCGCTTTGCTCACCCGCGATCGTCCCCTTCTAATGCATCGGGTTGTTGCGAACGGCTTTTTCCCGCGGTCGCAAGCGCCATTTGAGCAAACCGTCGAGACGATTCGCCGATTCGAGTTGGCCCCAGCGCTCGCTCCTTTCACCCGGTGTTTGCGCTGTAACAGCGTTCTCAATCGTACTGAGAAAGAAGCTGTAATCGAACAGTTAGAACCATTGACCCGACTGTACTATGACGATTTCACGAAATGTCCAAGCTGCGGGCAGACTTATTGGCGAGGATCTCATATTGGAAAGTTGGAGACTCGGGTAGCGAATATTTTGGCGAAGGTAGCGGAACCGGAGGCATGAGCGGTGAACACGCTGTCCGCGAAATCGACTCCGCGCTAGTACGAATAACCTGTCGAGGACGAGGACGACGACGAGTACAAGGACGAAGGTCCTCGTTAGCCATTACGCCGCTGCGCCAAGCTTGGTCGCTTCAGGAACCTCGATCAGTTTGCCTGTCCGTACATCGTAAACGAAACCGTAGATCGGGATTCGACTCGGGACTAGAGGATGAGTTCGGATACGGCGAACATCCGTCACCACAGCCGAAGCCGGATCTGCGAAGGTTAACCAATCGACGAATTCTCCCGCATCGGATCCGGGACCGGCGCCGACATCGTGCCATCCTTTTTGATCCACGACTGCGGTGTCCAGACTGTTAGCCAACAGGTCACGGATTATCGCATCGGTGAATAGCGCCATTCCGCAGTCGGTGTGGTGAATCACAAAGAATTCCTGAGTCCCCAAAAGCTTGTAAGAGATCACTAGCGATCGAATCGCATCATCGCTAGCGCGACCGCCCGCATTCCGGATCACGTGTGCATCGCCTTCTGACAATCCAGCAAATTTCGCCGGATCCAGGCGAGCATCCATACAAGTGAGAATCGCAAATTTTCTAGCCGGGGGAATCGTCAGGGCGCCCTTATCGCCGAACCCTGCGGAATAGCGCGCATCTGCTTCGAGTACCTCGCTGAGAATCTTTGACATGGGCGAAGTATAACTCTACTAAATTAGTAGTCAAAACTCCTAGCGTCATGAACGCCGAATTATTCAAGGTTCGGTCCGAGCATTGACAATTGTTCAGAGAGAAAACAATTTGATCTTGTCTACTAAATAAGTCGGGTATAGCGTCCTCCAATTTTATGTCCTTGGCCACCGTTCACCCATCAGAACCGATCTCTGCCAATTCCAGGTCCGTCCCTATCCTTCAATCCGAAGCCGAGGCTCTAGCGGTAGCGCGACAGCTCGCCGCTGAGTTCGCCAGTGAAGCGGTCCAACGCGATCGCGCTCGCAGGTTGCCCGACGCCGAGCTGGACCGTTTCTCGGGTTCCGGTCTTTGGGCGGTCAGCGTGCCGAAACGGTACGGCGGTCTCGGCGCATCGATGGTTACCATCACCGAGATTTTTAAAGTTATTTCGGCAGCGGATTCTTCGATCGGACAGATTCCACACAACCACTTCTGCGTTGTGGATGCCATTCGACTCGATGGCACAGAGATTCAGAAAGAGTTCTATTTCGGACAGGTATTGGCCGGTCACCGTTTCGGGAACGCTTTTTCCGAAGCAGGAACAATGAACGTCCAGGATTTCCAAACGCAGATCCGGCCGGATGGCGATCAGTTCGTGGTGAATGGGCGGAAGTTTTATTCCACGGGAGCGCTGTTCGCTCACTCAATTCCGGTGGGCGCACTGGATGAGGATAAGCATGGACAGCTAGTGATCGTACCGAAAGGAACGCCCGGGCTCACTGTGGTTGATGATTGGTCCGGGTTCGGCCAGCGCACAACGGCAAGCGGGTCAGTCACTCTCGAGAATGTACGCGTACAACCGGAATGGGTTATTCCCGCTCATCGTGGGTTTGATCGTCCAACTTTCACCGGACCACTTTCCCAAATTATTCACGCGGCGATCGATGCAGGGATCGCTCAGGCGGCAATTGAGGAAACCATCCGCTTCGTCCGTGAACGATCGCGGCCCTGGATCGATAGCAAAGTGGAACGGGCAGCCGACGATCCGCTGACCATCAGCCAGATCGGCGATCTAGAGGTACGTTTGCACGCTGCAGAAGCGGTGCTGGAGCGAGCTGCTCGTACTTTGGACGCCGGCAGAGAAACACCGGACGCCAAAGAGGTCGCATTAGCGGCCGTGGCGGTAGCGGAAGCAAAAATCCTCACAACCGAAATTGCGATATTAGCCGCTAACAAGATGTTCGAGTTAGCAGGAACTCAATCGACGCTGGAAAAACACGGTCTTGACCGGCTTTGGCGCAACGCTCGAACGCACACACTGCACGACCCGGTCCGGTGGAAATACCACGCAATCGGAAACTTTTACTTAAACGAAGTCCTTCCACCTCGCCATCCCTGGAACTAACCATCGGCCAACGGTATGTCGTCAGCAGCGATTCCGAGCCAGGTCACATCAGACCAACAAAGGGCCAATCTTCCAGCATCGCGCGCTCACAGGGTCGGCGATGACCAAGAAGCGCTTGCCATTGCTCACGAACTCGCCGCTCATTTTCGCCCCGGGGCATCCTTACGCGATTCCCACCGACAATTGCCATTTGCCGAAATAGAGAAGTATTCGGTTTCTGGCTTATGGGCGCTCACGGTACCGAAAAAATATGGCGGCCCGGCTGTGTCGATCGCGACACTAGCAGAAGTCACCGCGATTATTTCCGAAGCTGACTCCTCGATCGGCCAGATCCCGCAGAACCACTACTACATGCTGGAAGTGGTTCGAGCGAACGGAACAGCGGCTCAAAAACAACAAATTTATGAGCTCGCTTTATCCGGCGCGCGTCTGGGAAACGCGCTCTCTGAGGTCGGCACAAAAACTGTTGGACACTATAACACTCGGATTTACCGGCAAGCCGATCACTTCATTGTCTCGGGTCGGAAATACTACTCAACCGGCGCCCTGTTTGCGCATTACATACCGATAGTCGCCCGAGATGAAACCGACGACTTACTCTTAGCCATTGTCCGCCCTGACGCCCCCGGGGTTCAGGTGATCGACGATTGGGAATCATTTGGTCAACGGACAACCGGCAGCGGGAGCACGGTTCTAGACAATGTACGCGTTCAACCAGAATGGGTCCTGCCTTATGAGCAGTCGTTCCGCGTACCCACCGCGGTTGGTCCGGTTGGACAAATCATTCACGCTGCCGTTGATCTGGGGATCGCCCGTGCGGCTATCGCTGACCTGCGCGATTTCTTACGTTCAGCTGGGCATGCAGAGGGCGTGACCGCGGATCCACTCGCGGTCTCAAGTTATGGCGACCTAGTCGTTCAATTGCATGCGGCGGAAGCTCTGCTGCAAAGGGGCGGGCACGTCGTCGACTTCCTATTGGCTGACGCCTGCGAATCTACATTAGCTCTAGCGTCTGTCGCCGTTGCCGAAGCCAAGGCGGCGACAACTCAAATCGCGTTACTTTCCACTAACCAACTATTCGAGTTAGGCGGTGTTAAGACTACGGCCGAAGCGCTGAATTTAAACCGCCATTGGCGTAACGCTCGAGCCCACACCCTGCACGATCCCGTCCGGTGGAAGTTTATGGCAGTCGGTAACTACTACTTAAATGAAGTGTATCCACCGCGACATGGCGCGCTCTAAGGGAAACGGAAAAGTATAGGAGGGATTAACCAATGTCTCGCAAGATTCATTTTAACGCATTCGACATGAATTGCGTCGGTCACCAGTCGCCCGGGCTCTGGACCCATCCGCGCGATCGTTCTCGAGACTATAAGGACCTCGATTATTGGACCAGCTTAGCTCAACTCCTGGAGCGGGGTAAGTTCGATGGCGTCTTTTTAGCCGACGTTCTCGGCATTTATGATGTGTATCAGGGTTCCGGAGAACATGCTTTTCGGCAAGCGGCCCAAATTCCCGTGAACGACCCGCTACCGCTGGTGCCGGTGATGGCCCAGGTCACGCAGAACCTCGGCTTCGGAGTAACTTGCTCACTAACCTATGAACATCCCTATCCGTTTGCCCGCCGTCTATCGACCCTGGATCACCTAACCAAAGGCCGGGTCGGTTGGAACATCGTTTCCTCTTATCTTGATAGCGCTGCCCGGAATTTCGGTCTCCCTCAGCAAACGAAGCATGACGATCGCTATGAAGTGGCCGACGAATACATGGAAGTCTGTTACAAGCTATGGGAGGGAAGTTGGGAAGAGGGCGCGGTGATCGTCGATAAAAACCGTAAACTGTTTACCGACCCGGAGAAAGTTCATGAGATTCAGCATTACGGCAAGCACTTCACGGTGCCCGGGTTTCATCTTTGCGAGCCGTCTCCGCAGCGGACACCAGTTCTGTACCAAGCCGGCGCCTCTCGGCGCGGAAAGGATTTCGCCGCGCGCCATGCTGAGTGTGTGTTTGTAGCAGCGCCGACCAAAACGGTGCTGAAGAATTACGTCACCGATATCCGGAGGCGGGCCACCGGCTTCGGCAGAGATCCGAGAAGTCTTCTCTTTTTTAATCTGCTCACGATTATCGTGGCGCCCACGGAGCGGGAAGCGCGGGCGAAACACGAGGAGTACAAAGAATATATCAGCTACGATGGCGCGTTAACTTTGGCGTCCGGCTGGACGGGCATCGATTTTGGCCAGTACTCCCCTGACGATCGCCTGAAGTATATCGAAAACGACGCTGTCCAATCCGCTACCGAATCTCTCACCATATCCGACCCAAACAAGATTTGGACCGTTCGAGAGCTGGCGAATTGGGTAGGAATCGGCGGCCTGGGTCCTTTGTTAGTTGGATCGGT